>DATHIJ010000063.1:0-7368 GCA_035489975.1 Propionibacteriaceae bacterium
ACGGTCAGCGTTCTGGCGCGGCCCGATCAGGCAGCCAATCTCCGTCACCTGCTCTTGACCCTGACGAGCACCATCGGTGTGCGGGAGACCAGAGTGCGCAAGACGGCCCTGCCACGGGGATGGGTCGATTTGATCCTCAGCGGCAGCTGGATATCGATCAAGATCGCGCATCGTCACGGGACGATCTGGCAAGTCACGCCTGAGTTCGATGATCTCGAGCGGGCCGCGGATGAACAAGACCTCTCCCCCATCACTGTGCTCGAGCAGGCCATGGCAGCCGCGTTAGCCGCAGGTCTGGTGGCCGGTGCGCCGATACCGAACGGCCTGCGCACCAACCGGACCTAGTGCCGAGCATCCGAAGTCGCGCGACACGAGGAATTTGCGCGTATGTCCGACCAGAGCCGCAAGTGCGTACAGCTCATGGGCGGGCCGTCAACAACCCACGCTGCGTGGGACATCCACGGTGTACATGGCATGCATGCCACGTTCAGCGTGATCCAGCTAGGTACAGCTCGTGGCCAAACAGACCCAGCTGACCGCCTCGGCTTCTCCGAGGCCGGGTTGAGGCAACCAGGGTCGAGTAGATTTGCTCGTCAGAGCCCACAGCGCGACCAGCTTGCGATAGAAACGCAACGCGCCCGAAGCCAGCCCCCGAGAGGAAGTCGATGACCGAACCCACGTCGTCCGCCGCCGCCGCCCCTGCGCCGCTCACTCCTCCCGAAGGCAACCCGCTGACCCTGACCGCACCGGCCCCGCCAGCACCGGTTGTCGCAACCCAGGCTCCGGGCATTGCCCCACAAGTGGATCCAGCTCTGGTGCCGCAGCTTGACAGCAAGGTTGACGGCTTCTTGAGTGCTTTGATGACGGCTCAGACGCGTTCACCTGAGTTCGCCAAGCAGGCGGCCGATGTCCGCAGCATGGGAGACGCCGACATCCGACGAGCCGCGGAAACCTCGAACCGCCTCTTGCAGACTCCGGTACGGGCGCTCAAGGAGGGCGGGATCGCCGAAGGCTCCAAGGTTGGCAACACTCTGCTCGACCTGCGCCGCACGGTCGAGGACCTGGACCCGAGCCGGGCGACCGGGACGCGCAAGTTCCTCGGAATGATCCCCTTTGGCGACAAGATCACCGATTACTTCCGGCGCTACGAGTCCGCCCAGGGCCACCTGAACGGGATCCTGCACGCGCTCCGAAACGGCCAGGACGAACTGACCAAGGACAACGTCGCGCTCAACCTGGAGAAGCAGAACCTCTGGGGAGCGATGGGGCGCCTCAATGCGTACATCTACGTCGCCGAGCGGCTCGATGCCCGGCTCTCCGCAACGATCGCGCAGCTGGAGATCTCCGACCCGGAGCGCGCAAAGGCACTGAGCCAGGACGTTCTGTTCTATGTCCGTCAAAAGCACCAAGATCTGCTGACCCAGCTCGCGGTATCGATTCAGAGCTATCTCGCCATCGACATCATCATCAAGAACAACATTGAGCTGATCAAAGGCGTCGATCGGGCGTCGACGACGACGATCTCTGCGCTCCGCACCGCTGTGATCGTGGCGCAAGCACTCGGCAACCAGAGACTTGTTCTAGACCAGATCACCGCCTTGAATACCACGACCTCGGACCTCATCCAGCGCACCTCGGAAATGCTCCGCGACAACTCGGCGCAGATCCAGCAGCAAGCGGCTTCCGCGACTATCGGGCTTCCCCAACTGCAAGCGGCGTTCCAGAACATCTACGCCACGATGGATTCCATCGACAGCTTCAAGCTGCAAGCCCTGGACACCATGGCAGCTACCATCGGCACCTTGGAAACCGAAGTCGCCAAGTCCCGTGAATACCTCGATCGGGCACGTCGTCAAGATCAGCAGCTGGCCTCCGGCGCCTTGGACCTCGAGGGTGGCGCCTCCCCCAGCGCGCTGCGCTAACCCGACCCGGCTTCTCGATCATCGTCTGTGTCTCATGGGGTTCAAGGACTGGATTGCAACCATCACCGGGAGGCGTCCGCAACCAACACCACCCCCAGTGCAACCGACCCCGGCAGCGCCGACCGAATCCGACATCATGCGCGCCCTGGATCGCGTCGAAGCCATGGTCGGCGGCGGCGTGGTACCAGCGGCTGTTCAGTCCAGAGTGCGCCGTGTTGCCCAGACCGTACGCGAGACCATGCCCCGCCTGCGTAACCTCGGGCTAGGCAGCCCGGAGGCATATTCGGTCATGGCAACCGCCACTGACTACCTGCCGGAAGCGATCGGCGCGTACACCCGGCTGCCCCGACAGTGGGCCGACTCGCGGCCGATCGAGAATGGCAAGACCTCATTGATGTTGCTGATCGACCAGCTTGATCTGCTGAGCGCCACGATGGACAAGATCTTTGATGCGGTGGTTCGGGTGGACGCGGACGCGCTCATCGTGCATGGCCGCTTCCTGCAGGAGAAGTTCGGTCACGCCTCAACCGGAGGAGCGCTGAACATCGGCGAGCAGCCGGCGCCGGAAGTACCGCGCAGCACCTTGGACTTGCCGTGACGGAGCCCTCGACCCGCACGCTTGGGGCAGCGTTGGACGAGCTGCGCAGCGCAGGAGTTGCAGCCGGCCTCGAACCTGAGATGGCAGTACGCGAGGGCGAGGCGCTGGCCGCCGCGGTCGCCGAGTCTGCAGAGCAGGCCTATCGCGACTGGTGCGACCAGACCGGCCACCAGGACCCGCAAGACTTCTTCGATGCCGCACACCGCGGCCGACGCTGGCGCGCCGCGCCCACAGCGCTACTCGGACAGCTGATCGTCAATCGGTCGCCGCATGCTGCAAGTTACGCCGAAGCGCTGGCTGTGGCCTGTGAGGCGGCACAGACCCTCGGCTTACCTAACCCGAGGACTGCCGGCAATGCAGCGGTCGCTGCCGCGGCGCAGCTCGCGGCGCTCAACCCGGCGCCGGCTCCAGCGACGACCCGGCCCGAGGTATCGGCCATGCTGCAGGCCCTCAACCAGAGCGCGCTCGACCTGAGTTCAATGAAGCTGAATCTCCCCAGCCTTCTTCCAGAGACCGGCTCAGAACCTCGCGCTGAGCACGAGGACAGGCGCGATGAGTCTGTCGAAGGGCAACCGCCTGACGCTTCGACAAGCGCTGCGCACATAACCAAGGCGCAGCCTGCAGCGACCGAGCCAGAACCGGAACCAAAAACGCTGGCAGAGCTGCTGGCCGAGCTCGACGCACTCATCGGCCTTACGGAGGTCAAAGCCGAGATCCACCGGCAAGTCGCCGTGCTTCGGGTCGAAACTCTGCGCAGCAAAGCAGGCTTGAGGTCCCCAACGATCACCCGGCATCTGGTCTTCGTCGGCAATCCAGGCACGGGAAAGACAACCGTGGCTCGGCTGGTCGGCGGAATCTACCGGGCCCTCGGACTGCTGTCGAAGGGCCAGCTCGTGGAGGTCGACCGCTCAGAGCTGGTTGCCGGGTATTTGGGCCAAACCGCAATAAAGACAGCCGAGGTCGTGGCATCCGCGGCTGGCGGAGTCCTCTTCATTGATGAGGCGTACAGCTTGGCCGGCGACCAGTACGGCCAGGAATCGGTCGACACCCTGGTCAAAGAGATGGAGGACCGGCGCGATGACCTCGTCTTGATCGTTGCCGGCTATCCCGATCCGATGGCGATCTTCATTGCCCAGAACCCCGGCCTAGCGAGCCGCTTTCGTACCACAATCGAGTTCGTCGACTACACCGACGAGGAACTGGTGAGAATTCTCAGGGAAATGGCCAAGGCCGCGGATTACGACCTCGATGACGAGTGCGTGGCCCGCTTCACCGCAATTCTTGCCATGACACCGCGTGGTCCCATCTTCGGCAACGGCCGATTTGCACGCAATATGTTGGAGGCGGCGATTGGCAGGCATGCATGGCGGCTTCGCGACGTGCCCCGGCCGACCGTCGAACAGTTACGAAAGCTGATCCCGGAGGATTTTGACGAGGCGGCTGGGGAGGATGAGCCTGCACCCGGCATCCCAGATCAGCAGGCCAGCCCACCACCGCCGGACGAGGTGGACAGCGAGCAACCAGCCGAGGATCGTTCCGAGACCCAAGGAGCACAGCAGTGAGCCAGGCCAGCCACCAGCGCGCTGCGACTGGGGTCGCCGCACCACCCGTTGCCGCCGCAACGACGACGACTGCACCCACGACCGCGCCTCCCGCGACAATGCCTGCGCGACCCGGCCGGGCCAGCGTGAGTCCCACGGCTCCCGTGCCGGCGGTCAAAACCACGGATACGCCGCGGCAGCTTCGACTGCTCAGCCTCGGCGTCGTCGTCGCCGGGGTTGTTGTCGCGCTGCTAGGCGCTCTGACCTGCTTCTATCTGGCCTTCTCGCTAGGCCGTGCCCAAGCGGATACTGAGCAACTCATCCGGGTTCAGAAGATTCAGTCCAACCTGCTCAGCGCCGATGCGACCGCCACCAACGCGTTCCTGGTCGGAGGACTGGAACCGCCGGCTCAACGCGCCGTGTATGACCAGGCGCTGAGTAGCACCAGCGCGCTCATCGTCGAAGCCTCCCAAGCTCAGCCTGCCGACGCCGCGGCTTTGTCGGCTCTCAATGAGGAAGTCGTCAGCTACGCCGCCACGATCGAGCAGGCGCGCGCGAACAACCGCCAAGGCCTTCCGGTCGGTGCCCAATACCTGCGCAACGCGAGCGCCGATCTGCGGAGCACGGCACTTCCCATCCTGGACAACCTCGTCAGTTCGAATGCGGCACGAGCGGCAGACCAGATGGACCCACCGACGGGCTATATCTACATCTTCCCTGTCATCTCTCTACTCGCTCTGATCGGTGTCATCATCGGTCAGGTGTGGCTGGCCCGCCGGTTCAGGCGGACCATCAACGTCGGGATGCTGGCAAGCGCAATTGTGCTGCTCGTGATCACCATCGGCGGCCTAGTCGTGGTGCAACAGCTGAGCAGCTCGCTCAACTCGATCTCCAACGGCAGCTTCGCCGCGGTGAACACGGCCGCAGATGCCCGTATCGATGCCAATAACGCAAAGTCCAACGAGAGCTTGACACTGATCGCACGGGGATCCGGGCAGGCCTTCGAAACGGCCTGGAAGTCCTCAGCTGACTCTGTTGCGGAGAATCTGCAGCGCCTGACCGACCAGCCGGAGCTGATGGATCAATGGCAGGCGTACACCGATGTCCACAGCGAGATACGCGGCCTCGATGACGGCGGCCGGTGGGAAGCGGCAGTGTCCCGGGCGACCGGCTCCGGCGACAAGTCGTCCAATACCGTGTTCGGTACGTTTGACGGCAATCTCGCCAGCTACCTCGACGGGGTCAGTCAGGACACATCGAGTTCGCTGGCGGACGAACAGCCACTGATGGTCGTTGGCGCCATCCTCATCCTCCTCGGCGGGTTGGCGGCTGCGCTGCTCGGACGCTGGGGCATCGGCGCTCGACTGAAGGAATACCGATGAGACACCTGTGGCGTACGCCCCTGCTAGCCCTGGCAACCGTCGCCTTGGGGACCGCGCTGTCGGCGTGCACAGCTTTCAGCTACACCCCGACGCCGCTGCCGGCAGCATCCCCCACCCCTCAACCGACCACGAGCAGCTCGGCGGCAAAACCAACCAGCTGCTCCGACCCGCTTGCCTCATATGCGCCGAGCGCCACAGCCCAGGGATCCACCGTGGCTGAGATCCGGGAGCGTGGCCGGCTTGTCGCCGGTGTTTCTGCCGACACCTATCTGCTTGGGTCGCGCAACCCGCTCACCGGGCAGATCGAGGGTTTTGACATCGACATGGTCAAGGCCGTCGCTGAGGCGATCCTCGGTGACGAAAACCTGTACCAACTCAAGGTGATCACCGCAGCTCAACGAATTCCCGCCCTCGAGAAGGGCGATGTCGACATCGTCGCACGGAACATGACGATCACCTGCGATCGCTGGGAGCAGATTGCCTTCTCCAGTGAGTACTACCGATCCGGTCAAAAGATCTTGGTCCGGAAGGGGTCGAAAGCCAAGTCGATCTCAGACCTCGCCCGACAGAAGGTTTGTGCCCCGAAAGGCACCTCCAGCATGGACAACCTGATCAAGGTGGCACCCAAGGCCATACCGGTCGCCGCGGACAACCACACGGGATGCCTGGCGCTCTTCCAACAGGGCGAGGTGGCGGCCATCACTGGCGACGACACCGTGCTGGCCGGCCTGGCAGCACAGGACCCGTACGCGGTGGTGCCGGCCCAGAGGGCATTCACTGCTGAGCCCTACGGACTGGGCTTCAACAAAGACGATGTGGATTTCGTGCGCTTCGTCAACGCTCGGTTGGCGCAGATGCGTACCGATGGTGAGTGGACCAGGATCTACAACCGATGGCTCAGGGAGGCTCTCGGACCGGCACCAGAACCGCCCACTGCGGTCTATGGCAGGACGTGATGAGCGTGATCACGCCTGCTGGACAGGTGACCGCCCCGGTGGCACCGGGGCAGATGGGTTCAGCTCTAGAAGCGCGGGCGGCCGAGATCTTTATCGGCCAGCTCGGCCACTGGCGCGATGGGCGACGCAGGGAGTTGGACGAACTGGACAAGGCTGCGTTGCAAGCTGCCACAGGTTCGGCCGCTACCGGCGACATCCTCTTGTCGATGGCCTTGTGGAAGGCCGTGTCAGATCGTTACGAGCTACTGCTCGCCACCTGGAACTCGGGTCGAGTGGGCGCCACCGAGCTGACGCGGATGTCAACGCTGATCTGGGGACGGCTGGATGCCAGCGCCGCCTCAGGACTCTCGGTCTCGCTGCCGGAGGCGTGCCGGCTCTCAGATGCATTGCTCTCGCAGCTCCGCGTCAAGCTCGGGCTCGATCCGTCGGGGTTGGAGATAACCGAACGGATCCGACAACTCCGTGCCCAGATGGAACGTATTCGGGAACAGATCGACCTCGAGCCGGCTGGCGCCGCCCAACAGCAAGCGGCACTCGAGCAGTCCCGACTGGCACGCAAGCTGAGGGAGCTGGCCGACAAGGCTGGCCGGGGCGGTGACGTGACAGGACCGCTGGGACCCTTGGAGATCGACGCGGCCACCTTTGAACGTGATCTGATCGTTGGTGGCGCTCGCCGGCGCGACGCGGCGGCACTCGTGCAGCGAGCGCGGCAACAACGCGCCGACCTCGAGGCGCGGGAGGCCGCACTGCACGGCATCGTCGAAGAGTGCCTACGCCGCGTCGACCCTGCGCCGCGTTACGCAGTGCCCGACAGCGCTGCCCTTGGGCCGGTGCCGAACACACGCGTTGAGCTGGAGGCTTACCTGCGTCGCCTCGACCAGGTCTCTCGGGCGATGACCATCGCGCAAACCGCGTACGCGAACGCGCTGCACGATCACGAGGAGCTTGGCAGCCGACTCGAGGCCTATC
>DATHIJ010000064.1:0-2024 GCA_035489975.1 Propionibacteriaceae bacterium
CAGTTCATCGACCACGACATCACCCTCGACACCACACCGTTCGATGACCAGCAGGCGGATCCGGATGCCAAAGTCAACTTCCGGACGCCGCGCTACGACCTCGACTCGGTATACGGCGGCGGGCCGACGAATCAACCGCAGTTTTACGATCCAGCCAACCGGGACAAGCTCCTACTGGCGAAGAACGCGAATAATGTCCTGGACGTGCCGCGTGACGGCAACGGTCGGGCGATCATTCCGGAACCGCGCAACGACGAGAATCTGATCATCGTCCAGTTCCACAAGGCCGTAGCGCAGTTCCACAACCGGATCGTCGATTACGCCAAGGCGCAAGGTATCCGCACGGAATGGCTGTTCGAGACCGCCCGCCGGCTCACCCGGTGGCACTACCAGTGGGCAGTCATCCACGACTTTCTCCCGCGATTCGTTGGCGAGGGGCTCGTTCCAAATGGCACGGTCTACAAGGAAGTCGCTGGAAAGCCACCGGTGATCAACCTCGCCTACTACAAGCCCACGAACAGGGAAGGCCGCCCGTTCATGCCGGTGGAGTTCGCCGTGGCGGCCTACCGGTTCGGCCACAGCCTCATTCGACCGTTCTATGTCATCAGCCCGGCCTCCGCGGGCGGCGTCCCGATCTTCGGCCCGGAGGGGCCACTGGAATTCAACCTCAACGGCGGTCGGCCGATCCCTGCCGACCTGGTCATGGTGTGGAACAACATCCTTCCGAATCTCGGCAACCCCGCGGCCCGACCGCCGCGCAAGATCGACACGAAGCTGTCGATTCCGCTCAGCACCCTCCCCGGCTCGGCAGTCCCGCCTCCTGACCCGATGACCCACCTCGCCGTACGTAACACGCTGCGTGGGAAGCGCGTCGGTCTGCCGTCGGGCCAGCAGGTCGCCAAGGCAACGCGCGTTCCCGTTCTGTCGAACGCCACGCTCGGGCTCAGTAACGATCCGGGATGGAGCGGTGAGGCACCGCTGTGGTTCTACATCCTCAGGGAGGCCGAGCTGCAGCACGGCGGTGAACAGCTCGGGTCGGTGGGCGGACGGATCATGGCTGAGACCCTCGTCGGGCTGCTGCAGCGGGACCCGAACTCATACCTATACCTGGACCCGTCCTGGAAGCCCGGCCCACCGATCGCGCCGGCGACCGGCCAATTCACATTCGCCGACCTGCTGAAATACGCAGGTGCTGCCTGATCGCCAAGCCCACCCGCTGCCAGCCGGCGCTCGTGCCGGTCGCCGCGGACGCGAGTCGGTCCTCGCCCAACATTCCTGTGGACTGCTCGCCCTACCAACCACGCGCCGCCGAAGATTTGCCGCATTGACCTGCCTGCTTCAGATAAATTGCGGCTAGAGCCTAGACATTTGGCTAATTTTGCGCGCTACTTGTTCCTAGGGCCTGTACAGGGGGGAGGGACTCCAGTCGGGTGGCGGCTCAGGTCTGGGCCGGCTGGAGTCTCCCTGAGTCCTGTTTCAGAAGCTGTTGTGCGACGCTCGCATTGGTGATCAACGTCGTGACAAAGCCGGCGCGGAGCACGACGCCAACAGCGTCTGCCTTGTCTACCCCGCCGGCAACGGCGACAACCTCGGGGATTCGGCGAAGTTGTTCGCCGGTGATGCCGATCATGCGCTGGCTGAGTGGTGGTGTGAGAATTTCTCCGCTACGGCTGAGCAGGACGGTGCTGGTGTCGGCGCGGACACCGGCGTCGAGAAGCTCTCGACGTTCCTGGGGAGTGATGCTGTCGTACAGCTGGGACTCCGGCGGGTCCCAAGAGCCGATCGGAACGATTGCGAGGTTGATTCGGTCATAGCAGCTGAGTGCTTCGGCGACTGTGGCTTGGCTGCGGAGTGACTGGGCAGCGGCCGGGTCGTCGAGTAGCAGCGGGGCGTAAATCGGATAGGCGGCGCCACCTGAGATTTGCGACATCCTTCGGACGAGTTCGATCGCATTGTCGCTGACCACGGCGCCGGAGAGTGCTCCGGTCATTTGCACGATTGAGCAGCGTTTGATCTCGCTGAGG
>DATHIJ010000065.1:0-4757 GCA_035489975.1 Propionibacteriaceae bacterium
CCTTTGAGGGCGGCAGTGTCGTCTCGACCTGGGCGTTACGCCTGAGGGGAGACTTCGTCGGCCTCTTGCGCCTTCGCTTCCCGGGCCGCGGCCTCCTTCGCCGCCGGCGCATACATGTCCACATACTCCTGGCCGGAGAGCTCCATGATCGCGTACATGATCTCGTCGGTGATCGAGCGCAGAATGAACCTGTCCTCGCTCATCCCGCTGTAACGAGAGAAATCCAACGGGCGCCCGAACTTCACGGTCGGACTGACGATCTTGGTAAGGACCTTCCCCGGAGGGGCGATGATGTCGGTGCCAATGATCGCCGATGGAATCACCGGCGCCCCCGACAGCAAAGCAAGTCGAGCAACTCCCGTCCGTCCCTTGTAAAGCCGCCCGTCGTGGCTGCGGGTTCCTTCGGGATAGATACCAAACAACTCACCGCGCTGGAGCACCTTGAGCCCGGCTCGGAGAGCGCTTCCACTCGCGCGTCCGCCGCTCCGATCAATCGGTACCTGACCGGTGCCGGCGAAGAACCGCTTCTGCGCCCAGCCCTTGATGCCAGCCCGAGTGAAGTAGTCAGACTTGGCGACGAAGGTGATCCGGCGATCCAACGTAAGCGGCATGAACAACCAGTCAGCGAATGAGAGGTGGTTACTGGCGATGATCGCGGCACCCTCCTCAGGGACGTTCTCATTGCCCTCGTGGATCGGGCGGAAGATTCGCGCGATTGCCGGTCCGAGCAGCACGTTCTTCAGTGCCCAATAGATGGCTCGCCCAGCGCCGGAACCGGACTCGATTCTGACGTTCCCGTGGCGATCAACCGAAACCAGGTCATCGCTGACTGCAGGTGGCTTGCGGGCGCGGTTCGGAGACGCATCCGCGGTGATCGGTGAGATGGCTTCGCTCCCGGCTGTCGGCGAATCTGCCCCGCCCTCGCTCACGCGTTCACATCCGAAACCGGCGGTTCCTCGAGGCGCGCTGCACGCGTCGGGATGGGCGGCTTAGGACGACCCGCTCCGGGACGATGACCGGCGCCGGGCGGAAGTGGCCTGCCCGCGTCCAGGGCCGCCTTGGCAGATGTGCCATATACGTCCACATACTCCTGGGCGGAGAGCTCGATGACCGCATTCATGATCTCGTCGGTGATCCACCGCAACACGTTCCGGTCGTTGCCTGCCGCGGCGTAGGCACTGAAGTCCATTGGCTTGCCGATCCGGATCTTCGGTCGTCGCATGGTGGGAATCTTGAAGAACCGAGACGGGACATACTGGGTGTCGATCATCCCGACCGGGATCACCGGCACACCGGCCTGCAGGACGAGCCGAGCCACCCCGGTCTTGCCCTTGTAGAGGCGGCCGTCTGGAGATCGTGTTCCTTCCGGATAGATGCCCAGCAGGTTCCCCGCGCGCAATACCCCAAGCACACCTTCCATGCTGGTCGTGCTAGCGCGACCACCGGCGCGGTCCATGGGGAGCTGACCGACGCCTCTGAGGAACCAGGTCAAAACCCGGCCGCGAAAGCCCCGACCATGGAACAGCTCGACCTTGGCGGGAAAGGTGAGCCGGCGCTTGATCATGGCAGGTAGTAAGAAGGTGTCGCCGGCGGAGATGTGGTTGCTGACCAAGATTGCCGGACCGGACGCCGGAATGTTGTCGGCGCCGCTGATCGAAGGCCTGTACAGCAACCGGCACAAGGGCGCAAACGCGACCCACTTGAACACCCAGTACAGCAAGACAGACCTCCGCTTCGACCCAATCGTAGGGCGGAAACACACCCTAGTGGCGGGCTCACCGGTTGGCTTTCGCAGTGCCGACAAACGTGCCACGATTTCGCTCGTGACTTCCCCTACGCGGCCGATGCTGAGCTCGATACGCGGGCGGCTGCTGCGTACCAAGTCATCCGCCCCTGAGGCGGTCTCAGTGCACCCGGATGCGCAGCCGTACGAGGGAGGCAGCGGGCCGACCGGCGTGCTGCTGTGCCACGGCTTTTCAGGCTCAGCACAGTCCATGATCGGTTGGGCAAGGCATCTTGAAGCCGCAGGGTTCCAGGTCCTGCTGCCTCGACTACCTGGCCACGGTACGACCTGGCAAGAGTGCAACCAGACGCCATGGACCGACTGGTACGCCTGCGTGGACGAGGCCTTCACGGCGCTGAGAGCTCGATGCGAGCACGTATTCCTCGCCGGACTGTCGATGGGTGGCGCGTTGGCCCTGCGGCTGGCCGAGCAGCACGGCGCTGCCGTGTTCGGCCTGGTCTTGGTCAATCCGGCGATCAACAGCAGCGATCCGCGGGTGCGTGCCCTGCCGATCTTGAGGCTGATTCCGTCGCTCGGTGGGATTGTCAATGACATTGCCAAGCCTGGCGAGGCGGAGTGGGGCTATCAGCGGCTCCCGCTCCGTGCGTTGTACTCAGCGACGCTTCTTTGGGCAGACGTGCGCCGAAATCTCGATCGTGTTGACCAGCCGCTCTTGGTCTATCGGTCGATTCATGATCATGTGGTCGACCCGTCCTCTGTCAGGTTGATCAAGGCCGGCGTACGATCCAGCGATCAGACCTACATCGAGCTGCAGCGCAGTTACCATGTAGCCACCCTCGACTACGACGCGGAGGATATCTTCGACGGAAGCGTTGCGTTCTTCCGCCGGCTCACGAAGGAGGCCGATGGTACTGCCGAGTGAGGACGACCGGGACGCGATCGACCGTGCTTTTGCCGAGCTGGTCGCGGGATACCATCTGACCGCTGAGTCACCCGATTCTGACACCGCCGAGCCGCCCACTGAGCCGGTAAGTCCGCCATCACTTCCGGAGGCCAGCGGTGCAGCAAATTGGGCCACCGATCACCCGCTGTTCGGCTTAACCGAAACGCCGACTGACGCTCAGACCTCCTTTCACGAGCCGCTCCAGGATCACTATGTCCCGGAGCCGCTGCCGCCTTTGCGACGACCCGCCGTGCCAGCCCTCCTCGGCTGGATCGGCATCGGTTACGCGATCCTGATCGTGCTGGCGGCGACCTTCGGCTTGCGCTTCCCCGCTTGGGCTGGCTGGATCGCAGTCGGAAGCTTCGTGGGTGGATTTGGCATCTTGATGACTCGATTGCCCCGCGAGCGACCGCCGGACGCTGGTGACGGAGCGGTTCTCTAGTGTCGTGTCTCGTCGCAACAGACTCCGGCTAGGACTGGACCCGGGTTCGCAGGGACTCTCTGCGCAGCCGCGCTTTGCTGGCCCTGCGCTTGCGGCGGCGAGGCCAGAAGCCGGCGTGCGCCGAGTCAGGTGGCTCGATCATGGCATGTCGTGCCAGGTCAGCGGCACCAATCAGCCCGGCGTCGTTGCGGAAGCGAGCGAGCACCAGCCGGGCCTCCTCCCGATAGCCCCGACCGGTCAACGTCCGGCTGAAGGCCCGCTGTGCGGGCTGCAAGAGCAGGTCGCCCGCGGCGCTCACTCCCCCGCCGATGACAACCACCTCAGGATCCAAGGCCGCGGCGATGTTGGCGATTCCTCGACCGAGCCAGGTACCGACATCGGCCAACAGCTCGACTGAGGTGGGTTCGCCTTGAATCGCCGCGGCGGTGACATCAGGTCCGGTGAGCCTGTCGGTATCGCCGCCCACCATCTCCAGGAGCCGGTAGGCCGTCGGCGAATTGGTACGCGCCAGGGCCCGGGCGTCGCGGACCAAAGCGTTGCCCGAGGCGTATTGCTCCCAACAGCCACGGTTTCCGCACTCGCACCAGTGACCGCCCGGCACTGAGATCATGTGTCCCCATTCCCCGGCCATCCCGTACGAACCGCGGAAGAGCCTGCCACCGATCACGAGGCCGCCGCCGATGCCGGTACCGAGTGTGATGCACACCATCACCGACGAGCCGCGACCTGCGCCGTAGCGATACTCCGCCCAGGCGGCAGCGTTCGCGTCGTTGTCCACGATCAGCGGCTTGTCGATCCGCCCCCTGAGCCGTGCCCTGAGCGGCTCGGACCGCCAGGCCAGGTGTGGGGAGAAGCGGACCACGGCTTGGTCGTTATCCACCCAGCCCGCGGCACCGATTCCCACCGCTTCAACTCGGTGCCGGCTACCCAGCTCCGCGACGGCGCGGAGGATCGCGTCTTCGACAGCTTGCGGGCTATGTGACGGGGTCGGCTCCTGCCAACGATCCAGAATGCCGCCCTCCTCGTCGACGACGCCGGCGGCTACCTTCGTGCCGCCAATGTCGACGCCAATGCTCAGCAGCGGTGGCGGTGTGATCTTGGTCCTGCTGCGACGAGTTGTCGTCCCGAGATTGGTCAGCCTTCCACCCTCTTCTTGAGGCCTTTGAGTGCTTTATCGATGATCGTCTTCTCAGCCTTGCGCTTGAACATCCCGATCATCGGCAGGGTGATGTCAACCGTCAGCGTGTACGTCACCGTCGTCTTCGCACCATTGGCCTTCAGCTGGTACGGACCGTCCATAACCCTGAGCATGTTGCCCTCGATGAGTTTCCAGCTGACGGCCTGCGGCTTCCAGTCATACGCGAGGACGTAGTTGTCCTTCACCAGCGTGTGGTCGAGCACCATGCGAACCGTCTTGGCCCTGCCCGCAACCGAGCTGAGCACCTCGGCACTCGTCATCGAGTCGACCCAATCGGGGTAGTGCTCGAAGTCGGCGATGACCGCCATCACCTCATCGGGCTTCGCCGCGATATCGATACTGGCGCTGGTCCGATCCGCCACGAGCCATAGCGTACGCGTGGGCGGTGTTTGATTGCTCGCTCCGCTCGCCGCGGATCGCCGCATCAAAG
>DATHIJ010000066.1:0-3516 GCA_035489975.1 Propionibacteriaceae bacterium
CCGGCGAGCGACATCGAGACCATCGAGACGGAGTTGATCTTGGCCGACCTGCAGACGGTGGAGAAGGTGCTGCCGCGGCTGGAGAAGGAAGCCCGGATCAACAAGGACAAGATCGCGGCGCTTGCCGCTGTGAAGCAGGCCGAGGAGGTCCTGGAAAGCGGACAGACGATTTTCGCCGCTGGCTTGGATCGTGGACCACTGCGTGATCTCTTTCTGCTGACTGCCAAGCCGTTTCTCTACGTCTTCAATTGCGATTCCGACGAGCTGGCCAAGGAGCCCCTCAAGCAGCGCTTGCGCGCCCTCGTCGCGCCGGCCGAGGCGATCTTTCTCGATGCCAAGATCGAATCCGAGCTGGTCGAGATGGAGCCCGATGAGGCACGGGAATTCCTTGCCGAGATGGACGTTGCCGAGCCCGGTCTGGAAGTACTGGCTCGCGTCGGCTTCGACACGCTCGGCCTACAAACCTTTCTGACGGCAGGTCCGAAGGAGTCACGAGCCTGGACGATTCCAAAAGGTGCCGCTGCTCCCGAGGCCGCCGGTGTCATCCATACCGACTTTCAGAAAGGCTTCATCAGAGCCGAAGTCGTTTCGTTCGATGATCTTGTTGCGGCCGGCTCGATGCAAAATGCCCGCGCCAGAGGCAAAGTCCGGCTGGAAGGCAAGGATTACGTCATGGCCGACGGGGACGTCGTCGAATTCCGCTTCAATGTTTAGCAGCACTATAGGCACGGATAATTGCATCAATTGATGCTACGATTTGATGCATGCGGACCACTCTCAATCTTGATGACGAGCTAATCCGGAGAGCCGCGGAACTCACGGGACGGGGGGAGAAGTCGGTCCTGGTCCGGATGGGATTGGAAGCCCTTATCGCGCGTGAGAGTTCGCGTCGCCTCGCCAGCCTCGGCGGCAGTGACCCGACGGCGACCTCGGGTCCACGTCACCGGCTCGGGGCATGATCCTCGTCGACACCGCGATATGGATCGACCATTTGCAGCGCACCGAGCCCGATCTGGTCGCGTTACTTGAAAATGCGGAGGTTTACGTACACCCGATGATCATTGGTGAGTTGGCGCTCGGATCCCTTCGAGATCGTTCGATCATCCTTTCGTTGCTGGGCGACCTCCCAGGAATACCCGTCGCGACTCACGCCGAGGTGCTTCAGCTCATTGAGTCGCGTGCCCTTTACGGCACCGGTCTGAGCTTCATCGATGCGCATCTTCTGGCTGCTCTTCGACTGAGCTCAACCGCCAAACTGTGGACCCGTGATCGCCGCCTTGAGTTAGCCGCGAAGCGCCTCGGTGTCGCTGCCAACTCGCTGGCGTGAGCAGGACTGCTTCACAAGGCTTAGGTGGCCGGCATCGGTGCCGTCCAATCCCTCAAAAACTGACGCCAGTCCCGTAGGTTGCTGCTTGCACCGCGTGTCGCGAGAACCAGAGCTAGTTTTTTGCGTTGCGAGCCTCGGAGAGCTAAAGCCTGGTCCAGGCTTCCGTCAGCACGTGGCGCAGGATTTGCTCCATCTCGTCGAACTCGGCCTGGCCACAGATCAGTGGTGGCGCGACCTGCACGACGGGATCGCCGCGATCGTCGGTGCGGCAGTAGAGGCCGTTTTCGAACAACGCCCCTGAAACGTAACTGCGTAGCACCCTTTCGACCTCCGCTGAATCCAAGGTCTCTTTGGTCGTCTTGTCCTTCACCAGCTCGATGGCATAGAAATAGCCGTCGCCGCGCACATCGCCAACGATTGGGAGGTCATACAACCGCTCCAGTGTCTGACGAAAAACGTTCTCGTGACGAAGGACGTTGCCCAGCAGGTCCTCCCGCTCGAACAGATCAAGGTTGGCAAGCGCAACCGCGCACGACACGGGATGCCCACCAAAGGTGTACCCGTGGGGGAAGGCGACGTTCCCGTGGGCGAACGGCTCGAAAACGGCATCGGAGATGATCGCGGCGCCGAGTGGCGAGTAGCCGGACGTGAGACCTTTGGCACTGGTGATCATGTCAGGTTGATAGCCGTATTTCTGCGCGCCGAAGATCGTGCCCAGCCGCCCGTAGGCGCAGATCACCTCATCGGAGACCAGCAACAGCTCGTAAGCGTCACAGATCTCCCGCAGCCGCTCAAAATATCCCGGAGGGGCTGGAATGCAGCCACCGGCGTTCTGCACTGGCTCGACGAACACGGCCGCGACGCTGTCCGGGCCTTCCTGCAGGACCGCCTCCTCAACCCGATTTGCAGCCCAGAGCCCGAACTGCTTCTCATCGCCCGCCACCTCCTCCGGCGCACGGTAGAAGTTGGTGTTCGGCACCCGAGCAGCACCGGGCACCAGCGGCTCGAAGGGCAGCCTGAAGCCCGGCACTCCGGTGATCGACAATGCGCCTTGCGTCGTGCCGTGATAGGCGACAGAGCGTGAGATCACCTTTGTTTTGGACGGCTTCCCTATCAGTTTGAAGTACTGCTTTGCCACCTTCCAGGCTGTTTCCACCGACTCGCCGCCGCCGCAGGAGAAGAACACCTTGTTCAGGTCGCCCGGCGCTTCCGCTGCCAGACGGTCAGCTAGTTCAATCGCGGTGGGATGCGCATATGACCAGATGGGAAAGAAGGCCAGCTTGCGCGCCTGGGCGGCCGCGGCCTCGATCAGCTCGACGCGCCCGTGTCCGGCCTGCACGGCGAACAGGCCGGACAGGCCATCGAGATACTTCCGACCTTTGGTGTCCCAGATGTACGCGCCTTCGCCGCGTTCGATGATCGGTACCTGCTGAGCAGCGAAGCTGGACATCCGGGTGAAATGCATCCACAGGTGCTCCGCAGGGTTCCCTTGTGGAGCTGCCAGGCTTGCGCTGTCATCGGCGATCATGCTCTCTGTGCTCATCAGTACCCCATTCGTTGTCGACTATCCGCCCCTGGCTCAAGGCCTAGGAAGGCTCCTTCCAGGGCCATAACTACCCAGTCACAATCATGTTGCGTGTTGCCCCATACTGAGCCACATGTCTTGTCGGTATTAGTTTGGTGACCTAGAACTGTTTCGTTCCCAGTGGGAAGTCCTTACGCTGCCCCACGTGAGACGAACTGCCCCAACGGAGGGGCATACAGGAGGAGGACATCGAATGCGTGGAAGAACTCGCGGGATGGTCGCTGTAGCCATCACGTCCCTCGCTCTCTTTGCGACGGCGTGTGGTGGCGGGGGTACGGGGTCAGAGCCGGGTGCGGAGGACCCAGCTGGCCAAGCGGGCGGTGAGATCTCGATCCGGGGGTGTACGCCGGAGAACCCCCTCATTCCGGGCAACACCAGCG
This sequence comes from Propionibacteriaceae bacterium, assembly GCA_035489975.1. GTDB lineage: Bacteria > Actinomycetota > Actinomycetes > Propionibacteriales > Propionibacteriaceae > Microlunatus. The sequence continues at coordinate 3,293 of DATHIJ010000066.1, forward strand.
AGGCCTGCGGCGGCGACATCGTCGAAGCCATGACCTCGAAGCTGGTCCAGTACAACACCGAGAACGCCGCGCCGGAGAACGACATCGCGGAGTCCATCGAGACAGACGACAACAAGCTCTTCACGGTCAAGCTGAAGCCCTATAAGTTCCACGACGGCACCGACGTCAAGGCCAAGAACTTCGTGGACGCCTGGAACTACACCGCCTACGCGCCGAACGGCCAG
>DATHIJ010000067.1:0-4477 GCA_035489975.1 Propionibacteriaceae bacterium
GACCCGGTCCGGCGTGACCTCAATGAGACCATCCGGCTTGGCTGCCCTGGAGGCGACCTTGGCAACGAACTTGGTTGGCCCGATACCGACTGAACACGTGATCTGCTGTTCGTCAGCCACGACCGCGCGCACGTACTCTCCGATCTCCACCGGACTGCCGAACATCCGCACGGCACCAGTCAAGTCCAAGAAGGCTTCGTCTATCGACGCCGATTCAACAACGCACGCGACCGATCGGAAGACGGCCACGATCGCCTTGGACACCGCGCTATAGCTGTCGAAATCGGGAACCAGGAAGGTGGCGCGCGGCGCCAGACGCCTCGCCTCGGTCGACGGCATCCCGGACCGTACGCCACGTGCTCGCGCCTCGTACGTCGCAGATAACACGACCCCCCGCGGGGAGCCACCCACAATGACGGCTGTCCCGCGCAGGTCAGGGCGGCGACGCAGCTCAACCGAGGCGTAGAAGGCATCCATGTCGACGTGCATCACAATGCGGGAAGACATGATGTCTCCTATCGAACGTGTGTTCGATACCAGACTAGCTGTGCTGCGCTCAATTAGCTCGACGCCACGTCGATGGGGCGCTCGCGTACTGCACTGAATCCGATTGCGCGCTCGACCAGACGTAAGAAGGCTCTGGCATCCCTGACGAGGTCATCCGCCTCGCGTGCACTGACGATGGAGATCGTGCCTGCGCGGATGGCATCGCGCTTCGTCTCGGTGGCTGCGAAGAACGCCGCCCACTCGGCAAGTTCGGGGGCGACTTCTGCCAGCATGTGCCAGGCATTGCGCGGGCGGCCGTCCAGCCGACCTCGACCGGGCGGTGCTCGATGAGTCAACACGATTGCCACCACGCGCAGCGCCGCAAGGTGGGCGGCCAAATACCGGTCGCTCGGACGTCGCGCCAGCTCCGCTTCGGCAAGGGAGCTACGCGCTCGCTGTAGGTCGTCGTTGCGGTCCATCAGGTCCTCTGGTCGATTCGGATCGGACAGCTCGACCCGGTTTGTTTGCTCGCTAGCGCTCGCTGTGGGGTTTGATTGCTCTCTAGCGCTCGCTGTAGCTCGCGCGTTTTGATCGGTCGCTCGCAGACGATAATGCGTGTCTGCTCCCTCCTCGTCAGCACGGCGGCCCGCGATCGGGTTGGCAGCCTCGATGCAGATGGGGGTCGAGATCCACCTGCATCAAGGCAAGCCTGGCGTGCGTGCCGCGAACACGCACCGCGTCGGCCAGGTGCTCCCTGAGTGGCTGATCACCCCAAGCCAACTTTTAGAACGCCTGTTCGAACATGGCCTAACTTACACCTCGGGACCGACAGTTCGTCAAGCGAATGTACGCCGCGGAATCCACAAACTATCGACGACTCGTCGAGGCGCTCCGGAAGCGCCCAGCTCGTTGGCACTGGCCCGCTACGTCCTGCAAGGGTCGAAATCGCGCTCTGCCGCACGACGGCGGCGGATTTCTCGATGTTCGCGCCGCCGATCTGCAGGAGGAGATGGGGAAAAATGCCTTTCGGTTTCGACAGCTCCGACGAAGACGGCCGGCAACCCAGCGAACATCGCCGCGAGCGGAGCGAGCAATCCAACAAAAGCGCGATGCGCGAGCAGGACAGGAAAAAGGCAGCCATATGATCCCGCCCATGACCGACAACTCTGACAAGACAGCGCTGGTCACCGGAGCGTCGTCTGGCATCGGTGAGGCGACCGCGCTGCAACTTGCGGAGCTCGGCTATACCGTCTATGCCGCCGCCCGCCGCGTCGATCGAATGTCGGAGCTCGCCGATCGCGGTATCCGCACCAGACCGGTCGACGTCACCGACGATGCGTCGATGGTGGAACTGGTTGAGAGGATCATTGCCGACACCGGACGCATCGATGTGCTGGTGAACAACGCCGGATACGGCTTGTACGGCGCCTTGGAGGACATGCCGATCGAGGAAGCGCGGCATCAGTTTGAGGTGAACGTTTTCGGGCTGGCGCGGCTCATCCAGCTGGTGCTGCCGCACATGCGAGCCCGACGCGACGGGTACATCGTGAACATCTCCTCGATGGGCGGCAAGATCTGGGAGCCGCTTGGCAGCTGGTACCACGCCAGCAAGTTCGCCGTCGAGGGGCTGAGTGACAGCCTGCGTGTCGAAGTGGCGGAGTTCGGCATCAAGATCGTGATCATCGAGCCCGGCACCATCCGGAGCGAGTGGTCCGGAATCGCAGCCGACAAGCTGGAGGCAACCTCAGCGAACACTCCGTACGCCCGGCAGGCCAAGCTTGTGGGAGCGGGCCTGCGCTCCGTGAACCGCATGCCAATCGCAGCCGGGCCGGAGGTGGTCGCCGAGGTCATCGGCAAAGCGGTACAGAGCCCCAAACCGCGTACTCGATACCCTGCCGGGGGCGGAGCGCGGGCGATCTTGCTGGCTGAGCGGATCCTGCCTGACCGGGGCTTCGACCGGTTCATCCAGCTGGGCTACCGGTTCGCCTCGCGGTGACCAACCTTCGTGGGATGTGGCGTTTGTCCGCACAGGGCCGAGAAAGAACTGGATATGTGACGATCTTTGGCGAATTCGTGGCCCTGTGCGGAGAAACGGGAGAGTCAGTGACGGCTCGGACGGGATCTTGATCTAGCTGCCCCAACCCATGCTGAAGACCTCGAACGCGGTCGCCATCGGGACTCCCAATCGGGTTCCGGCCTGGCGCGCGCCGCCCTCCAAGAATTCCTCCGGATCGAAGGACTCCCAGCCCAGCCCGTCGATGTAAGCCTTGTGCGCGGCCAGCGACGCGACCCCGCGCTGGAAGGTCTCGGTGGTATCCACCCCATGACGTCCGTCCGGAGAAGAGGCTGCCCACACCTCCCTCACGCCGCCCCAGCGCTGCAGCCCACCGTCGATCTGCTCGCGGAAGACCCAACGGTTGCCCGCATCCCGTACGGCATCCAAGGTGGCCCGTCCGGTGGCGATGTGGTCGGCCTGATTCAGGTTTTGACCACCCCAGGTATCGCGAAAGTTGTTGGTGATCACGATTTCCGGTCGATGCCGGCGTACGCTCGCACAGATCGCTCGACGCAGCGGCACTCCATACTCCAGCACTCCATCGGCCAACCCGAGGAACTCCACTGTCTCGACGCCGACAATCCGCGCCGACTCGACCTGCTCCGCCTCGCGGACCCTCCGAGCCTCGGCCGGTTCCATTCCGTCAATTCCAGCCTCGCCGCTAGTCACCATGGCGTAGACCACTGTCTTTCCCTGGTCTGTCCAGCGAGCTACGGCCGCTGCAGTGCCGAACTCAAGATCATCTGGATGTGCCACCACACAAAGCGCAGTCGTCCACGACTCATCCACGGGTTCGAGGTCTGGCATGGGGTCAGCGTACGGCTGCGAGCGTCAGCACTAGGCCACCCCTACGCTCCTCCCATGGAACTCCTGCCGCTAGCGGCGAGCTGATGACCGATCCTGTGGTTGTGATCGGCGGCGGGCTCGCCGGCTTGGCTGCCGCGGCACGCCTCGCCAAGGCTGGCCACCGGGTTGAGCTCTACGAGCGCTCCGAGACGCTAGGCGGTAGCTGGGCGCCGTACCGGCTGGCGAGTGGTGTCATGGTGGACGATGCGCCGTCGATCATCGGCTTCCCAGCGCCTTGGCGTGATCTCTTCCGCAAGAGCGGCCGCCCACTGGAAGCCGAGTTGGCCAGAATGGGCTACGCCCTCGGGCCGGCCGGGCCGGCAACCATGATCTTCGCTGACGGCGCTGAGCTGACGCTGCCGACCGATCGCGGCGGCCAGTACGCCACGCTGGCGGCGGCGTACGGCAGCTCTGTTGCAGGGCGTTGGCAGGCTCTGCTCGATCGGCTCGATTTGGTGTGGCAGACCCTCCGTGGGCTGGGGATGGAGGCTGAGCTGCGCAGCCGGCGTCAGCTGACCAGGAGCGTCAGGCGGACCTTGTTCGGCCACCGCAGGACGGTGGCGGACCTCGCAGCCTCCATCGATCATGATCATCTTGGAGCGTTGATTCGCAGCACCGCGTACCGTTCAGGTTCGGTGCCCGAACAGACTCCGGCCTTCGCAGCGGTGGAGCTGTCCCTGCAGCGCACATTCGGGCGCTGGCACGTGCGACCGCTCGACGCCGACTCCAGGCTCGATGTGGGCCGGTCATCAGTCCTCATCGAGGCCCTTGCGGCCCGGCTGGAATTACGCAAAGTGCACGTCCACCTCGGCTGCCCGGTCGAGAGCATCGAGCTTCGCGACGGCCAGGTCACTGCCGTTGTGACCAGCGATGGAGATCGCCCTGCCGCATCGGTCATCGCTACTTGCGACCCGTGGCAGACATTCAGCGACCTGTTGCCGATCACCGCGGATCGGCGGACCAGACGGCAGCTGCGCAAACTCAGCCCGGCGGCAGCGCCGACCGTCACCCATCAGGAAGCACCGGAACTCACCGCACTACTCCAGGAGACGGTCGCCCTTGACGCGGCCGGGGTACCGAACGTCAACT
>DATHIJ010000068.1:0-4020 GCA_035489975.1 Propionibacteriaceae bacterium
AGGCACGTAGCACCGCGGCGCTGTCATCGCCCCCGCGGGGGGCCGTGCCTTTGATGGGAGCGGTCAACACGGTGCGGTCTCTCACCCGCAGGAAGAGCTCTGGGCTGAAGCTGGCGATCATGCGCGACGAACCGTGACTCAGCGGACCAGCGATCAGACCACCAAAGGCGGGCTGCAGCTCTTCGCACAGCCGCCCGAAGATGACTGGTGTGCTGCTGCTGCCGCCAACAGCAGCATGCAGTCGGATACAGAGGTTCATCTGGTAGAAGCGCCCATGGTCGATCCTGTTCATCACGTCCTCCACAGCGGCGAGATAGCCATCTCGAGCGGACTCAGCATCAGTCGCGACGCGGAAGGGTCCGACCTCCAGTTGCTCGATCGGTGCGGTTGACGCGGCTTGCAAGATCGCCGTCCAGCGCTGAAGCGCTACTGAGTTCTCGACCTCGCGCCCGTGGAGACCTAGAGACTCAAAGAACCACCCGCTGTCCTCCCGCCATCGCAGCACGGAATCGTAGAAGCCCAATGTCGTGGTCTTGGGGTCGTATCCGAAGCAGGCGAGCCAGCCGCCACCAACCAGGCCGGATGCCACCTCAGATCCGGATGGGGTTGGCTGCTCGTCGAGGTATCCGAAGCCGTCAGCGGCATCCACCGGCTCCTCCACCCGTAGCGGACGGCGAAAGATCAACAGCCCGCCGCCAAACCAGTCCCCCCACAACGCGCCCGGACGGTCCTCCTCGCGGAGCTGAGCGATGACCGCAGCGGGCGAGGCGTTCGAGGGGAGCGGGAGCCGATAAGGACGTGCTGTCATCGCGCCCAGCTCCAATGGACCGGGCACCCTGTTTTACGGGTCCTTGGCCAGGCTGGCCGCGATCCGGTCGACGCTACCCCCCAGCCCCAACAGCTCGGTCAGCTCCGCGAACAACTCGGGTTTGGCCGGTGCAGTAGGGCAGAGCAGATCATCGAAGGTAACTCCAAGATCAAGATCACGTACCACAGCCACCACCGCTGGCGCCACGGCCAGATAGTCGATCGCCGCGGCTAGCTTGGCTGACACCGCGCCGCTGATCTTGGGTTTCGGTCCACTGGCCGCCGCGAGAATTCCCTCGAGATTGCGGTAGGAATCGAGCAGGCTTGCTGCCGTCTTGTCTCCGATTCCGGAAACACCAGGCAGCCCATCAGAGGCATCGCCTCGCAGAGTGGCGTAGTCGACGTACGCTCCAGCCGGTATCCCATACCGTGCCTGGATCCATGCGCCATCGACGACCTCGTGGTTGCCGACACCTCGAGCGATGTAGAGCACGCGAACCTGGCGTTCATCGTCGACGAGCTGAAACAGGTCACGGTCCCCAGTAACGACATCAACCGGAATGGGTGCCGTACTCGCAAGCGTCCCGATCACATCGTCTGCCTCGTAGCCATCCTTTCCGACGACGGCGATGCCCAGGGCGTCGAGCACAGCCAAGATCAACGGCACTTGCGCCGCGAGCCCCTCAGGCGCACCCTCGGCCGCGGTGTTCGCAGAGCTTGCCATCTCGGCCACAACGGCGTCGCCCGACTTGGCGACCCGATGAGCCTTGTATGAGGGGATCAGCTCCACTCGCCACTGCGGTCGCCAGTCGTTGTCCCAACAACACGCAAGATGGGATGGCGAGTAGCTATCAAGCAGCCGGCTGATGAAGTCAAGTAATCCACGAAGCGCGTTCACCGGTGTACCGTCTGGGCCACGAATTGAATCAGGTACGCCATAAAAAGCACGAAAGTACAACGAAGCCGTGTCCAAAAGCATAATTTTACCTGAGCGCACATCCGAATACTGGCACGATAGCCACCATGGAGAAGCTCGACCGTCGTATTCTCTCGCTGCTCGCGCGCGACGGCCGGATGTCCTACACAGACATCGGCAAGGAGACTGGACTGTCAACGTCAGCTGCGCAGCAACGGGTTCGGCGCCTTGAACAGCGTGGCGTGATCAAGGGCTACACGGCCATTCTCGACGCGGAAGAATTAGGTCTGCTGGTCACTGCCTTTGTCGCGATCAAGCCCTTTGATCCGAGTCAGCCAGATGATGCACCGGAGCGTTTGCAACACATCGAAGAGATCATTTCGTGCTATTCGGTTGCCGGGGAAGCTAATTACCTGCTGAAGGTGCAAGCTCCCACGATGGCACATCTCGAATCCACGCTCGGCCGTATCCGAGCAGCGGCTAAAGTGTCCACTGACACCACGACAGTCCTCTCGATTCCCTTCGAGGACCGCCCTCAGATCTGAATCAAACCCTTCACTTCGGACCAACTTGTGATCTTCGTCGGGGGACGCATCTACGCTCCTGACTACCCAGGTGCGACCGCTGTGGTCACCGACGGCGGCTTGATCAGCTACGTCGGCAGCGATGTGGAGGCCCGACGCTCAGCGCCGCGGCAAGCCGAAGTTGATCTTCGTGGGCGGCTGCTCACGCCAGCCTTTGTCGATGCCCACGTTCACCTCATCCAGACGGGCCAGGTCATGGCGGGCCTGGGCTTGCACAATGTGAGAAGCAGGGATGACGCTGTGCAGCGCGTCGCTGCCTACGCCAGACATCATCCAGATGCGCGGGTGATCATCGGCCACGGCTGGGACGAGCGAGCGTGGCCGGAGCCGTCGCCTCCGACCCGAACCGAGCTTGACCGAGCGGCTGGCGGCGTCGCGGTCTACCTTGCTCGCGTGGACGTGCACTCCGCGGTAGTCTCGTCCACTCTCCTTGATCAACTTCCGGGTGTATCCGAGGCAATGGGCTATCGCCCGGATGGGCTGCTGACCCGCGAGGCCCACCATCTCTGCCGCGGCAGCTTGGACCGCTTGTTTACCGACCAGCAGCGTCGATCCGCTGCGCGCGTGGCGCTGCAAGCCGCGGCGGCACAAGGTGTCGCGACGGTCCATGAACTGTGCGGTCCGCACCTTGGACCGATCGAGGACATCACTCGAGTACGCGAGGTAGCAGCCGAGCTGGGTATTGGCATAACCAGCTATTGGGGCGAACTCGCAGGCGAACCGATCATCGAGTGGGCACAGCAAGCCGGCGTGGCCGGGCTGGCAGGCGACCTCTGCATCGATGGGGCGATCGGCTCGCGTACCGCATCGCTGCGTGAGAGGTACACCGATGCTGACACGTGGGGTGCCCGCTATCTGTCCGAACAGCAGATCGCCGATCACGTCATCGCATGTACTCGGGCTGGACTGCAGGCCGGTTTTCACTGCATCGGCGACGACGCGGTGGCCGCTGCCGTGTCGGGTCTGCGCCGGGCTGCGGAGACGCTCGGTACCCAGCGCATCCGGGCAGCGCGGCATCGCTTGGAGCATGTCGAGATGATCGCTGACGCCGACATCGCGACCTTGGCCGAACTGGGCGTAGTGGCGAGCATGCAGCCAGCCTTCGACGCGGCGTGGGGCAAGCCGGGGGAGCTCTACGAGCAACGCCTCGGTCCGAGCCGGGCACATGCGATGAACCGCCTGGGCACTCTGGAGCGGTCCGGCGTACCGCTCGCGTTCGGCACGGACTCGCCAGTGACCCCGCTCGCAGGCTGGGCCACCGTGCGGGCTGCGGTGCAGCATTGGCAACCGCGCGAGCGGTTGAGCACCGCATCGGCCTTCGATGCGGCAACCCGAGGGGCGCATTGGGCAGCCTTTGCTGACAACTCGGGCACCATTCGGAGGGGAGCTGCGGCCAACGTTGCGGTCTGGGACGCTGGAGGCAGCGGCGTGGAAGAGCCCACGCCGCTGCCTCGGTTGGACGACGGCCCGCTCCCGACCTGCGCTGCAACGATGTCCGCTGGGAAACTCGTCTATCAATCCGAGGAGTTTGCCGTTGGGTAGGCTCAGTCCGTGTTCCGGCCCATCGCGTCGCTGACGCGTTCGCCCACGGTCGATTCGCCAACCACGCAACCCAATCCCAAGCCGCTGCTGCTCCGCGTCTTGGTCGTGATGCTTGCTGGAGTTGCGCTCGGATTGAGCTGGCAACCATTCGGCCTGTGGCCGCTGCTTCTG
>DATHIJ010000069.1:0-2968 GCA_035489975.1 Propionibacteriaceae bacterium
AGGAGTCGTGGAACACCTCCGCCAGCCCGATCTGGAGCGTGTCGCCATCGCGCCCCCGGACTTCCCAAAGCGCCGACAGCGGCTCGCCGTTCATTGCCGAGCTTTGGTCAGGTCCCGGCGGTCCGAGCTCGACGAGCGTGCAGGGAGGGCTCATCCAGTTCAGTGGCTTGTAGGCGCGGTCGTCAGCGTGGATCGATACGGACCCGTCGGACTTGATCAAGATCAGCCGAGTCGCCATCGGCAGGTGGGCAGTCAGCCGCCCGGCGTAGTCGACCTGGCATCGGGCAATCACCAACCGCACGGAGACAAGATAACGGCAAGGGGGGCGACCCCCTTGCATTCCGAGGCGTGCATCAGCGCACGCCAGAAAGTACCGGCTGATCCCACATTGATACCCGTGGTTGAATCTCAGTGATCCGCCGATCTTTCAGGGAGTCACTATGGCGCGACGGCAAAGTAAACATCTCAGGCCGGCCCGACCTCTGAGCGCGGGACATGCGACATCGGTGATCAAAAGCGACGGGCGCTGGATCGTCCGCAGCGTACCGGGGTCGGCAGCCACCAAGGCCTACCGGTGTCCCGGCTGCAACGCCGAGATACGTCCCGCCACGCCCCACGTCGTGGCGTGGCCAGACACGCCTGGCCTGCTATCCCAGTCCCCCGTGGACGAGCGCCGTCATTGGCACACGGGCTGCTGGCAACGGCGCCCGTGAACGCCGGCGCCCCTGAACACGGGCTCTTCAGCACCCAATTGGGGACCACGGGACCGCGCGTGGTGTTTCTGCACGGTCTGTTTGGACAGGGAAAGAACTGGAACACCATCGCCAAAGCATTGAGCGAGTCCGCTCGGGTCATGCTGGTTGACTTGCCGAATCACGGCCAGTCCGCCTGGACGGACCACTTTTCTTATCCGGAGATGGCGGGCCGGGTCGCGGGGCTGCTGAAGGCTCAGGGCGAGGGAGAACGGTACGCCGTAGTCGGCCACTCGATGGGCGGCAAGGTGGCCATGACGCTCGCGTTGCACGAGCCAGAGCTCGTTGAGCGGCTTTGTGTCGTCGATGTCTCACCAGTAACGACTGCCGAGATCACCGACTTCGACACCTTCTTCCACGGCATGCGCGCCATCGACCTCGAGACCCTGACCGATCGCAGGGACGCGGACTCCCAGCTCGCCACGTATGTCCGCGATCCGAGCATCCGCGGGTTCCTGCTCCAGAACCTGCGTCGCGACAATTCCGCCTCGAACGGCTGGAGGTGGCAGATGAATTTGGCCATGCTCGGCGACCACCTGGATGAAATGAGCGACTGGCCCGACCTGGAGGCACGGCCGTACGAAGGCCCGGTGCTGTGGCTGGCCGGCGCGGAGTCCCCCTATGTTCAGCCCGAATACGCTGCTGCGATGCGCGCCCACTTCCCGCGCGTTCAGCTCGTCACGATCAAGGGAGCTGGCCACTGGGTGCATAGCGAGCAACCACAGGTGTTTTTGGCGATCATGCGTCGATTTCTGCGGCTGTGAGAGGGTCGACGTGGCTGCGTGGGCTCCCCACCCTCGTGCGATCGTGGCTGTCGTGGTGTTGCAGCGGCTTCTTCGCAGGGACCGTCTATGACGGAGTTCTTGATGGTCGTTCTTGCTTTCATCCCGCTAGACGTGCTGCCCGACGCGCCGACTCCGACGCCGTCGGCGGCCTATCCTGGTCAGGCCCCAGGTCGTGGCGCCTATCTCTTTGGCGGCTTTTTCGGGCTCGGCATCATAGTGCTGGCCATGGTGCTACTCAGGCTGCCGAAGCGTACGAAACGTCCGCCACTCGACTAGCCCGCACCTTCCAGTACCCTGCCAACGCCGTCAGCACTGAGTGATCATGCCGCCCTATGCCGGGCTGCTGCCGAGTGCCGGGAGACCTTAAAGATCTTGAAACCGAGCTCGTACAGTTCCGGCACCCGAAGTCAGCTGGTGCCGAGTGTCGAAACCTAAAGATCGTTTTAAAACCACGGCCGTACAAGGTTCACGCTCCCGACGCCGGCCGGCTGTCCGGTGGGAGCCAGACATTGCCATCTACGTTTTTCCAGGCGCCCGACAGCCAGCCGCCGGAGAGAAGTTTCAGGCCCTCGTAACCGTCGCAATCGCACACGGATTGTTAGGCCGACCCGTGCCATCGGCGTTGCTGCCGTCCTGGCCCTCTCCGGCCATGGATGCCACCACGTCGCGAGACGCCTTGTCCATCTCGCCGAAGATCGTGAAGTTCGGAGTCCGATCGAGGCTGGTCGAGTCCGCCCAGGCCAGGAAGAACTGTGAACCGTTCGTGCCCGGGCCGCCATTCGCCATAGCAACAACGCCCTCGGTATAAGACTCCGTACCGTCGGTTTCATTGGCAAATTCGTAGCCTGGGCCACCTTTCCCGGTGCCCGTCGGGTCACCGCACTGCAGGACAAAGATTCCCGAATCCGCCAGCCGATGGCACTTGGTGTTGTCGAAGTAGCCCTGGTCGGCCAATGAGACGAAGGAGTTGACGGTGCACGGGGCTTTCGTTCGATCCAAAGTGATGGTGACTTTGCCATTCGTCATTTCGAGCAGGTAGCTGATCGTCCCGCTGGTCGGAACCCCGTTGGCAGGCGGCGGCGTGACCGGCCGGGCTGCGTCACCGGACAAGGAATACTCGCAAATGTCGCCCGGGTCGCCACCGATCCTGCTCACACTCGGCTCGGGTGAGCGGGCGCCGGAGCTTGCTGGTGGATCCGGTGCTGGCAGCGGGCTCGGAATCTGACCGCAGCCGCTTATCAGTACCGCAACGCCGACCACGATGGCTGCGATTGGGCGGCGGGCGGCGCGCGAGACCGACGCTCCCAGCGGGTTCACCGTTGTACTGTGCCACAGCGCGACGCCGCTTTCTGGCAGCGACAAGCGTCCACCGCGAACTTGTCAACACCCCAGCCGTACCGCACCCGGCAATCTGCGTAGGGTGTGATCATG
>DATHIJ010000070.1:0-2112 GCA_035489975.1 Propionibacteriaceae bacterium
GACGAATACGAGGCAGCCTTTACGCTGACGCCGACAACCACAACCCTGACGCACCGTCAAAGTTGGAAACCCCGAATCGAGCCGCTATAAACCGGGGGCCTTCCGTTGCCCGACGTTCGTGATGGGAGTTTGCGGTGCCGCAGTTTGGCGTCAGTTTCAACAGCGCGCCGCCGTATCACTGTTGCGGCTCGCTAGCGGCTTGGGCTGTCACACAGATCGCCAGCGCACCTGGTTGGATCTCGGCGTCAAGGGTGGTGGACTCGCCGACGACGTCGCCGTCGAGCTGGTAATTGTCCTTCCCGTGGATCTTGATCCGCACCCGCTTTCCCATGTGCTGGTCGACCTGGTCATCCTTCTTAGGGCGTCGGGTGATAAGCCGTAGCGCGACCTTGGCCCAGTGCCGGAATCGCCGGGGGGAGGCGATGTAGAGATCAAGAAGACCATCATCTGGGCTGGCGCCCGGTATCAAGGTGAGGTTGCCGCGAAGCGTTCCGACGTTGCCAATGACACAAAGCATGGCGTGACGTCGGACGGGACGGTTGTTGTCCAGTTGGACCGTCATCCGTACGGGCAGCCGTCCCAGCGCCTTTCCGGCTGCGACGAAGTACGCCGCAGAGCCGACCTTGTCCTTCAAGTCTTCATTAGTCTCATCCATCATCATGGCATCGATGCCAATCCCTGCCATAACGGCGAAATGCTCCGGCGGACGGTCATCCACAGTGATCCTCACCAGATCCATCAGGCGCACCTGGCCGCCAAGAGCAACCTCAATAGCCTCCACTTCCTCAAGTGGAAGATCCAGGTTTCGAGCCAGCAGGTTGCCGGTGCCGGCCGGTACCAGTCCCATTGGAATCCCGCTGTGGGCCAGCCCGTCGGCGACGTAGCGGATTGTGCCGTCTCCGCCAGCACCGATGACAAGGTCAACTTGCTCCGTCACGGCCTGTCTGGTCATGGCGCGGCCTGGATCCTCGGCCGAGGTCTCCAACCAGAGCGTGTTGCTCCAGCCGTTTCGCTGGAGGCTCTCCTCCACTAGGGAGTGAAACTTGTCGCTGACCTTGGTCGGGTTATAGATGACCGCGCATCGGCGGCTTTGGCTTGCCTGCTCGACAGATGTCACGTGCAATTCCTAATCGGCGCTGTCTGGGGTGGCTGGCAAGCCTTCTCTTGCCCGTGTTCGCAACCATGTTCGAGTGGTGGCGCAATCAGACGAGCCTGTGCGGGTCCTCACCGGCTCGGCTGATCCACGCAGCCACAAGAAGATTATCCCCACCCAAATCACTAAAAGCCCTCCGACCGTGACCGCGCGGCCGATGGTGTTGCCCTCGTCGATGGAGTGGATGAAACACCCTCCCCGTCAAACGCTGCCGCCGTTGAACCCCGCGACCGTCTTGACCAGCCATCGCGCGTTGACCGGTCGGCGTTTGTCGCGCGAATGGCGGGGTACCGAACAGACCATGCGCGACCAGACCGATCAGACCGATCCCACCGAGCAGTACGACCAACCCGAGCACACCGATGAGCAGCAACCCCATCCCGGGCTGACCCACACCATGCAGGACCAGCCCGACCATGGCGAGGACTCCTACCGCGGCAGCAGTCGGCTCACCGGCAAGCGAGCAGTGATCACTGGGGCGGACTCCGGGATCGGCCGCGCCGTCGCCTTGGCCTTCGCCCGGGAAGGCGCCGACGTTGTGCTCAGCTATCTGGAGGCCGAAGAAGTCGACGCTGATGCCACTGTGAGCCTGGTGGAGGCTGAGGGCCGCAGGGCCATTCGCTGCCCCGGCGATATCCGGAGCGAGGAGACCTGCCAGAAGATCATCGACACCGCGGTCGAGCAGCTCGGCGGCATCGACGTCCTGGTCAACAACGCGGCCTACCAGATGGCCCAAATGGGCGGGATCGCCGACATCACCACCGAACAGTTCGACCAGGTAATGAAGACCAACCTGTACGCCATGTTCTGGCTGTGCAAGAAGGCGATTCCGCACATGGAGGCGGGCGCCACGATCATCAACACCTCCTCGGTGCAGGCAGTCAACCCCTCGCCGGAACTGCTCGACTACGCCACCACCAAAGCCGGGATCCACAACTTCACCAAGGCCCTCGCGCAGG
>DATHIJ010000071.1:0-2238 GCA_035489975.1 Propionibacteriaceae bacterium
TGCCAGGTCGACCAACAATCGGCCGACTTGTCAGCGCCTCAGCTGGCTATAGCCCTCTGAGAGGCTGACAAGTCGGAGTGAGAGTCGTACGCGTCCGCGCCGACCAAGATCAACAATGGCCTCCGAGGCACGTCAGCTGGCGTCGCCTCGTACGCTGGGCCGGTCGGCAGCCTGCGGGTGGGCCACCACCAGATGATCACCGGGACAGAGCACCAGCAACGACTTACCCTCATGCGGTGCGAGGGAGATCGTGAAAGTGTGCAAGTCGTCGACCTCGCCGACCTCCTCATCACTGAACATGTCGACCAGCACACTGCCTGGCACCAGGGCCTCTGAGCTGACGCTTCCCGAGATGGCATGGGCAGAGAAGTTCAACACCGTGACCTGCTCTGCATCAGTTAGCTGGTGCACCATGACCAGCATCGCCTTGTTGGAGACGTGCGGCACATCGAGCTGAATGCTCGCCGCGATCCCGTAGCGCTTCCGCACGGCCAGAATCTCGGCGAGTCGGCGGACAAACGAGGTGCTGTCCTGCAACTGGGCGGGCAGCGAGCCGTACAGGCTGATGCCACGGGGCATCTTGGACAGCGACTCGTGGGCATGAGGCCGGTAGTCCATGAGGTCGTACGCCGCGCGGTGGATCCAGCGGGTATCGCCATCCGCGAGCAGCCGGCTGACGTGCTTGCGGTCCAGGGTGAGCATCCCGCAAAGGTCCCAACCAGACAAGGCGAAGACTCCCGGCTGCAGCGCGTTGAACATGACCAGCAGCAGGTGCGCCTGCTTGATCTGCTCCACCTGTTCTGCGCTGAGCTTGGCGATACTCCTGAAGCCCAGCGAGGCGGCGATGATCGTTGCGGTAGTAGACGCGATGCCGTTCTGCGTAAAGGTCGCGTTATATGGCGCGGCGTCTCCAGTCAGATGATCAAGAAGATCCTGCCGGATGGTGACAGCCAGCTCATGACCGGTGAGCTCATGGCTGTGGAACCTGAACAGATCTCGGGCATGCAAGGTCTCGAAGTGCACCAGCTCGTAGGTCATCTCGTCGTGGTTTTGTAGCGCGTGCACCAGCGAGGCCGGCTCCACGCCGTGTTGCTTGGACAGATCGAGGGTGAGGCGGACGAACTCGGTGTCCCCAGTCGCTAGCGCGTGGTGATAGGCCGGTCGGTTGATGAAGTCGTAGGAAAGATCGGCGCCTCGTTCAGCGGAGCTCTGGATGTCGTCGATGGTGAGGTTGAGCTCCTGGAAGGTGAAGCCACCAACCTTGCGAACCATGCTGGCAATCAGCTGATTAGCGGCCTCTGACAGAGGATGACCTTCTGACCACGCAGGTGAGTCCTCTGCACTCTTCTCCACGCCAAGGAAGCCGTTGGCATCCAGCCGCAGGGCGCCGCTACCAAGATCACCGAGTGAGTGCAGCGCATCTCCGATCACCAGTCGCATACCGGCGAAGCTCGGATCGAGCCAGTTGATCGAGGGCTGGCCCTCCTTGAAGTAGTGCAGAAAGACCCAGCGTCGCTCCACGCCATCCGGGCCCAGCACCGGCGCGGTAGCGCTCCAGTTGGTGTCCTTGACACCGGGCTCGTAGAAGATCACGCGCTGCATGCGCCCGATGATGTAGCCATGCTTGGCCAGTTGATCTTCGGCCTCGAGGTCGAGGTTGATCGAATCGCCCTTAGTCACGGCCGGCAACAGGTGCCAGTCCTTGGGTTCGATCTCCACCATGTGGTAGACGCCCGGGTAGTCACCAACCTTCATCTCGGCCAGCCGGAAATCCGAGCCCTTGCCGGTGTGGCCTGGCACGATGTCGTCGATTACCGTCCCGAGATGGCCAGCAGCCACCTCACACATGGACCGGAACTCCTCCTCGGTTCCGAACGCCTCGTCGATCGCGTTACTGATCCGGTCGAAGTGCCCATCCACGCTCGGGCTCTGATCCCAGCCCACCAGGCCACCGGCCTTCTTGACAGGACCGGTATGGACGCCGTCAATGCCGATAGCCTCGAAGGCAGCCCACAGCTCCTCGTCGCCGAGGGTTCCCAGGAATGACGTGCCGGGCTTGGTGATCATGGAAATCGGGTACGCGGTGAACCATACTGACGTCTTTTCGATCGCTGCCCGGGGATCGGGGTTGGCAAAGGGGTTCTGCCACATACTGCCCTGGCCGGAGAAAAGTGTGGCATATCTCTTCGCATCCTCAAGCATCGAGCGCTCGACAAGCCAACTGACGTAGGCGGGGTT
>DATHIJ010000072.1:0-3107 GCA_035489975.1 Propionibacteriaceae bacterium
AAGCAGAGACGCATCTGTCGGCTAGCTGTGCAGCTCGCGGCATGGCAGCCGCGAGTCGACATTAGGCTGGGCATGTGTTAAGCACGCTCGCGGTGGTGCTCGTACCGCTGCACGCTACGCCTACTGATCAGCCGCCGCCGCTGAATCCAACCCGGCTGCTGACCGAATGGACATGGGTGTGGCCGATGGCGCTCGGCATCGCCGTCGCAGCGGCGCTCTACATTGCTGGTCTCGTCGTAATGCATCGCCGAGGTGATGGGTGGCCGATGCAGCGCAGCATCTCCTTCCTGCTCGGCGGACTAGGGTCGATTGCAATTGCCACCATGTCGGCGCTGGGTACCTACGACACGGTGCTGTTGAGCATTCACATGGTCCAGCACATGATCTTGATGATGGTGGCTCCATTGTTCCTCGCCCTAGGGGCGCCAGTGACTCTGGCGTTGCGGACTCTGCCGACGCGACCACGCGCCTTGCTGCGCGCCGTGTTGCACTCGCGGCTAGCCCGAGTGCTGACGTTCGCGCCACTCACTCTGGCGCTGTTCATCGCAACGCCGTTCGCCCTCTACTACTCGCCGTTTTACGAGATCTCGCTGAGCTCGGGGTTCTGGCATGCGTTCCTGCATCTGCATTTCCTGATCATTGGCTGCCTGCTGATGTGGCCTTTGCTGGGGATCGATCCCGTTCCTGGAAGGATCAGCCATCCACTGCGGCTGCTGATGGTGTTCCTGATGCTCCCCTTCCATGCGTTCCTTGGCATTTCGATCATGAGCTCGACCGCGTTGATCGCGGAGAGCTGGTATCTCGCGTTCAATCGGAGTTGGCCACCCAGTCCGCTGGAGGATCAATACCTCGCTGGTGGCATCCTCTGGGCATCCGGAGACGCCTTGGCATTGCTGGTGCTGATCGCGCTCTTCGTGCAGTGGTACGCGGCCAGCCAGCGGGAGGCTCGACGAGAGGACCGTCGGCTCGACCGGCTAGATGCGCAATTGCAGCGAGCGGCGGGACCTGTCCGCTCGGCCGATCAGAAGGAAGGGATCCGCTACGATCAGCCACGCACCGGCCCAGCGGCCGCGGCTGAGATGCGACCTGCCGGTGCTGCAGGATCACCTGGAGATGATCAATGAACCGCGCTGAAGACTCTCGAGATGACGAGGTCCTGACGATTTTGTGGTACGCCTCGGACCGAACGACCCGTCAGAACGTCCGGCTGGCCCTGGGGCGCAAAGTAGCACCCGACCTGCCGCCGGTACGGGTGCTCGAAGTGGCGACCCAGGCCGCCGTCATCAGCGCGATGGATGCTGGTGGCATCGACCTGGCGATTCTGGACGGAGAGGCGGTGCCCGGCGGGATGGGGCTGTGCCGGCAACTCAAGGATGAGATTCTGCGCTGTCCGCCGATCTTGGTGCTGATTGGGCGTCCCGACGACGCCTGGCTGGCAACGTGGTCACGGGCCGATGGCGCGGTATCGCATCCGGTCGATCCAATCCGATTGCCTGCAGCGGTCGCTGCACTGCTGCGTCCCCCGATGTCCACAGAATCCGCAGTGGCGCGGACCATCTCGAACACCTGACCTATGGCGGAGACAATGAACTGGCCGGAGCTGCTGGGTGGCCTGGTACGAGGCGAGGACCAACCAGCCGAAGCCACCGCATGGGCCATGGGCAGGATTTTGAACGGCGATGCAACGCCTGCGCAGCTGGCAGCCTTCGTCGTCGGTTTGCGGAGCAAGGGCGAGACAGTGGAAGAACTCACGGGCCTGGCCGACATGATGATCGAGTTCGCGACTCCGATCGAGATTGGCGGCCCCGCAGTCGATGTTGTCGGTAGCGGCGGCGACCGGTCGAACACTGTCAACATCTCGACGATGGCAGCGATCGTCGCCGCGGCAGCAGGTGCCAGAGTCGTCAAGCACGGCAACCGCGCGGCTTCATCGGCGTGTGGCGCTGCCGATGTGCTCGAGGCGCTCGGTCTGGTGCTCGATCTTGCACCCGAGGCTCAGCAGCAGGTGGTGGACCAGGTTGGCATCGGCTTTCTCTTCGCCGCGCATTACCACCCGGCGCTGCGGCACGCCGCCGCGACGCGACGCGAGCTGGGTATTCCTACGACGTTCAACTTCCTCGGACCCCTGGCCAATCCGGCCCAGCCCGTGTCGCAGGCGGTCGGGGTTGCCGATCCGCGAATGGCTGGGCTCATGGCTGGTGTTTTCGCGTCCCGCGGTAACTACGGTCTTGTGGTTCATGGCGGCGACGGGCTGGATGAGCTGACCACCACGACCTCCTCAACGGTATGGGTGTATGCCGATGGAGAGGTGGAGCGGATGGAGCTGGACCCGCTCGAGCTGGGCGTGCCGAGGACGAGTCTCGCGGAGCTGGTCGGCGGAGATCCAACGACCAACGCTGAGGTGGTACGTGAGGTAGTCGCCGGCCGACCAGGTCCGATCCGCGATGTCGTGGTACTCAACGCTGCCGCGGCGCTGGTTGCCTACGGCAAGCCGGCAGCCAGCCGCCTCGAGGCAGACTTTGCCGACGAGCTGGAGCGTGCCCGGCAGGCAATCGATTCAGGTGCCGCAGACGCCAAGCTGCGGGAGTGGATTGCGGCTAGTCACGCTGTTCGCTGACAACCCTCGCACTAACGAATGGTCAATGTCCGGAGGGCGTCCCTGGCCTGCCGGGCAGTGTCTGAATCGGCGTCATTCGGCACCGAGCTAGCAGCCATGATCAACGACCCGTCGTCGAGCCTGACCAGCACGGCCGTGACGGTGTCGTAGCGGCTGGGCAGGCTGTCGACCGCATAATGCACCTCTGCAGTGAACCGCATCCCTGGCTGCCCATTCACCATGCGCCGCTGCCAAGCCACTTCCTTCAGCTCAGTCGAGTGCTGCTCGAAGATCGCCTGACTCAAGCGGTGTAGCGCAACCGTGCCTTCGGTTCGCAGATCGCCTGGGTTGCTCGGTTCGGTTACCCGACCAAGCAGCACACCGGACGACCAGTCGTGTTTGCCGTCATAGCGAATGTGGACCGGGGCGCTGGCCCAGAAGAGAAGATCGAGTACTCCCCGGTCCACATTCGCTATGACGGCAAACACGACTGGTCGTCATAGCGAATGTG
>DATHIJ010000073.1:0-2687 GCA_035489975.1 Propionibacteriaceae bacterium
AACCCGGTAGTCTTCTTCACCTGAAAGGTGCTCCCTTTGCCTGCGGATCGTTGGCTTCGACAACCGCGATCCTCGCTGGTCGGGAGCACCTTTCACTGCATCAACACGACCTCACGGTCAACCGCCATGAAAGCACCGGGCTAGTCTCACGTAAACATTCAGCCTCGGTGCTGATGTGCGGTTGTTGCTGCGGGATGCCATGGCGTGGTGCCCGCCGGAATAGGTCTGGCGGGTGGTGTTGGTATCGACTCGGTGGGTCAGGCTGGGGCGTGGTCTGGTGGTATCCAGGGCCGGCCGAGGATAGTGTCGCGGAGTGCGTCCATCGTGTTGCGACCGTGCTTGGCTGCGGTGGAAAGGTATCCGCGGATTCGGTAGCGGTCCTCAGTTCGTTTCTCGCTGGTGAGTCGGCCGGAGATCTTCTGCTGGATCTTGGCTGGCCGCAGGTCGCGTTCTGCCTGATTGGAGGTGGGCGGCACCCTCAGGTCGTGGGCGAACCGCAGCACGTCGGGCTCGCGGTCGCGCAGGACTTCCAGCAGCAGGCGGGCCTTGCGCTCGCCGGGCCTGTTCCCGTGGCTGGTGGTGTCGGACAGCCCGACCAGCACACCGTCTTTGAATTCCTTGATCAGCTCGTTACGGACGCTGGGCTGGATGGTGTCGCGGCCGGCCTGGCGGGCGAGGTTGGCCTGATGGACCAGCCCGCGCAACGCTCGGGCGATCTGGGTCGGCCAGTGCGCGTCGGGGTAGACCTCGCCGACGCCATCTATGTCCCGGAGTAGGTGTTGGCAGCACAGCTGGTGGGTCAGCTTGCCGATCTCGGCGGAGTCGTAGAGGTGGTAGCGGTCGTGCACCACCACCGACTCGGTGAGGTCTTTGAGGACGAAGGCTTTGAACGTGGCCAGGTCCCGGTCGCCGAGCAGGTAGTGGGTGAACAACTCGGTGCAGGCCACCAGCAGGTACTTCTCGGCCTTCTTCCGGCCCGGCTTCGGCTTCTTCGGGCCGACCCGCAGCGGGGTCTCATCAGCGCAGACCGCGTAGGCCAGGGTGATCAGGGCGCGGATCCGCTTGTCCACCTCGGCCAGCAGCCCGGACGCGCGGGCGAGCATGCCGTGCACGAAACCGACGCTGGGTGCGGCACCGGTCAGCGATCCCAGCAACTCCACGCACCGCTGGGCCGGCACGAAATGCACCACCATGAGGTAGACGGCGAAGGCCTGCAGGTTCGGGCCGTACCCGACGACTCCGGTGCGGGCGCCCTCCGGACGCTGTGCGGCATGGAGCCTGCCGCAGCCGCAACGCACCTGATGTTGGTCGTACTGCGTGATGCTCACGCTGACCTGTGGGATCTCGTGCTGCTGATAGCGATCCACGATCCCCATATCCGTCGCCTCGGCCAGATCATGGCCGCACTCGCACCGCCCCCGCGGAAACCGGTCCAGCCGGTCATCAGGCCGCTCCACCCAGGCCAGGTTCGCGCCCGGCGCGCCGGGCTGCTTGCCCCGCTTCCGTTTCGGCCCCGCCGGTCGTTTCGGCTTCACCGGCGGTGGCGTCCTACCCGGATCGTCATCCTTGGACGGTGGCATCGAGGAGTTGCCGGAGTTTCGCGAGAGCAGGTGCTCCAGCCTGGCCAGCTTCCCCGCCAGCTCCTCATTGACCCCCAACAGGTCCGCGACCTGCGTGGACAGCGTCGCGATCTGCCCGACCTGACGCCGCACAAGAGCGATCAGTTCCTCACGCGGCAT
This sequence comes from Propionibacteriaceae bacterium, assembly GCA_035489975.1. Taxonomy (GTDB): domain Bacteria; phylum Actinomycetota; class Actinomycetes; order Propionibacteriales; family Propionibacteriaceae; genus Microlunatus. Next base: position 1,740 of record DATHIJ010000073.1, read on the forward strand.
CTCCTCCGGCCCGACCACCCGAGGATCAAACTACGACCAGACGAACGTGCCCATGATCAACACGCCGAGATCAACAACTCCGCCCGGAAGAAGGTCTGCTCCCACGCTCATCCACGGCGAGACCGCGCGAGAACACCATCCGATCCCCCCGACGCGGCGGCCAGAGCGGCCTCACTGATCCGCCAACTTTCATACCCACGCTCGTCATCGACAAGCACCTCCACGAGGCCGGCCAGCTTCAGACGCTCAGCCGCGGCCTCCACCGCATCCCGCGACAGCGACGTCTCCCGCATCAGACCAAACGGCGTCACATACGGCGTCGTCCGCGTCCCGTCCGTCGTGCTCATCCCGAGCCTCGACGTCCTCGCCGCGATCACCCCAAACACATACAGCGTCTGCGGATCAGCCAGCCCACCGACCACCGCACGAGCATCCCTGATAGCCACAGAAGCCACCATAATCACGACCCGAACAGCCTGGGCACCGCCGCGCAGGCGCACATAACGCGGGCCTCACCGCCCCCGCGAAACGGCTGAATGTTTACGCTTCATCAACGGCTGGAACGACCACTCACACCCGTTCGTCTGGACCAAGACCGCCGACCAGATCCTCAAGAAAGCGAACCGTAAGAAGACCTCAGACGCGGGGCACTAGCTGCTACGGGGTGGTGGTCACGGCGCGACCTCCACGTACAGCGTGATGGTGTCCGTGCAGTCCAACGCCTCGTCAGGTGCTCTCACGGGGTATGCGCACGCCGTGACGTTGACGGGGCTGTTATTCGCCAATATCTCGGCAAGTTCTCCTTGAACGACGAAGGCGTAACCCGTCTCTGTATCGCGGTTGGCCGAGGACACGGCGCCCCTAGCGTCCCTGAAGAAGTAACGCACGAGAGCCAGGGGCTCCGTCGCTGTGACGCTGACGTTGAGTGTGAAGGGTGCTGTGACGTGC
>DATHIJ010000074.1:0-2316 GCA_035489975.1 Propionibacteriaceae bacterium
GACGTGCTGCAGGCGGTATCGATCGGCGATGAGAGCCATAGGTTCACTCATTGCACGCCTATTACCCCGTTGCGGGGAATTCGATTGGTGTTCATCGTCGGCTATAGGCGTGGATTCCGCCTGGCTACTGCAGTCGCCGAAACCACCGGGGGCGGAGCTACTCCTGACGCCGCGCCGCCAGTTCTTCATGCGGTTGATCAGGCGCTCCCGCGCCACCCGAAGCGCCTGGCGCGGGCAGCCGCAGCCGTTTCAGCAGCAGCGCATTGACCGCTACCAGCAAGCTGGAGCCAGACATCGTGAGCGCGGCGATCTCGGGCCGTAGCACCAACCCGAACGTGGGCTCGAAGACGCCGGCTGCGATCGGCAGGGCGACTGCGTTGTACCCGATTGCCCAGCCCAGGTTCTGTCGCATCTTGCGCAACGTGCCGTTGCCGATGCGCAGAGCCGTTGGCACATCGAGCGGGTCCGAGCGCATCAAAACCACGTCGGCAGTCTCAATGGCAACGTCGGTCCCAGCTCCAATAGCGATGCCGAGATCAGCAACGGCGAGCGCGGGAGCATCGTTGACGCCGTCGCCCACCATGGCGACCCGTTTTCCTGCCCGCTGAAGCTCAGCGATTTTTGCCGATTTGTCGCTCGGCAGTACCTCTGCGATGACGGTGTCAATTCCCAGTTGGTCTGCGATGCGGCGGGCGGTGGCTTCGTTGTCCCCGGTCAACATGCTCACCTGGATGTTCATGGCGTGCAGTTCGCGTACGGCTGCTGCCGCGGTGTCCCGGGGAGCGTCCGCGAATGCGAGTACCCCGACGGCCCGTCCGTCGACAGCAACGAGGACGGCCGTACGCCCTGCAGCGGCCAGTTCGTCACGGCGACGGCCCAGGTCGCCGAGGCCAACGCCTTCGGTCGTCATCAGGCGGCGGTTGCCCACCAGCACTCGTCGGCCGTCCACCTGCCCCTGGGTTCCATGACCCGGAATGTTGCGAAATTCCGTGACCGCGAGTCTCGGCACTCGAGCTGCGTCAGCATGACGCGTGACCGCCTGGGCTAACGGATGCTCCGATTCGCGCTCGACTGCTGCAGCGAGCGCTAGCAGCTGCCGCTCGGCAAGGCCGTCCGCGACGACGTCGGTGACCTCAGGTTCCCCCTTGGTAAGAGTCCCGGTCTTGTCCAGCACGACCGTGTCGATGTGGGCGGAAGCCTCCAACGCGGCGGCGTTCTTGAACAGCACACCTCGTTGGGCGCCCAGTCCGGTGCCGACCATGATCGCTGTCGGTGTGGCGAGGCCCAGCGCGTCCGGGCAAGTGATCACCACAACTGTGATCGCGAACAGTAAGGCTTCAGTAACGGGTCGGCCGACTGCTAGCCATACCAAGAATGTGGCTATGCCTCCGAGCAGCGCGACCAGCACAAGCCAGAAAGCTGCTCGGTCGGCGAGCCGCTGGCCGGGCGCCTTGGAGTTTTGCGCCTCCTGTACCAGCGCCACGATCTGGGCCAGAGCGGTGTCCGATCCGACCTTGGTGGCGCGTACGCGCAACGCGCCGGTGGTGTTGACCGATGCGCCGATCACCTGTGAGCCAATTGCCTTGGCCACCGGCAGACTCTCACCAGTGACCGTGGACTCATCGACCTCGGACTCCCCGTCGATGACTGTCCCATCGACCGGGATCTTGGCGCCCGGACGAATCAGTAGCACATCACCTACGCTGACCTCGGCAGTTGGCACGTCAACCGGTTCCCCGTCGCGGATGACAACCGCCATAGGCGGTGCGAGCTCAAGAAGTGCGCGGATCGCGTCGTTCGCTCCGCCACGGGCTCGCATCTCGAACCAATGCCCGAGCAGCACGAAGGCGGCCAAGACGGTGGCGGCCTCATAGAAGACCTCGCCGCCGCCGGTGAAAGTGACATAGACGCTGTAGAGCCAGCCTGCGCCGATAGCGACTGCGACCAGAACCATCATGTCCAAGGTGCGCGCTCGCAGCGCGCGCCAGGCGCCGTCGAAGAAGATCCATGCCGAGTAAAAGATCACTGGCAGGCTCAAGATCAAGGAAAAAACGTCGTCGCGCAGCCCGAACGGTGCTGGGACGTTGAAGCCGATCACCTCCCGACCTATCGGAGACCAAAGCAAGATCGGGACGGAGAGCAGCGCAGCGACGATGAATCGGTTCCGCATGTCGCGCACCATGTCGTCCATGGACGTGCCGGCGTGATGTCCGCGGTGGCCCATTGCGTCATGAGGTGTCACAGGAGAAGGAGCAGCATGATCAGCATGGGGCACCGGGATCGTGGTGCTCGGCTCGGCCGCCGCATCTGTGATCA
>DATHIJ010000075.1:0-6242 GCA_035489975.1 Propionibacteriaceae bacterium
TCCAGGCTGGCGGCGAGCCGGTCAACTGGGAGCTCGAACAAAGCCCTGATTTTGCAGCTCCAGCACTAACGAACAGCCCCAGCTGAGGGCCCAGTGCAGCTTTGCTGATGCGTTTCACCGATCAAGCGAGAGCCTTGTCAAGATCGGCGATGAGATCTTCCGCGTCCTCGATGCCCACGCTAAGCCGAATCAGGTCACCGGGCACCTCCAACTGAGTGCCGGCCACAGACGCGTGCGTCATCGTGTGAGGATGCTCGATCAAAGACTCCACCCCGCCCAGCGACTCGCCCAAAATGATCACCGAAGTGCCTTCGCAGACCTGCAGCGCTGCCGGCTCGCCACCAACCACGCGGAAGCTGACCATGCCCCCGTACCGACGCATCTGCCGCTTGGCTAGGTCGTGTCCGGGATGTGCATCCAGCCCGGGGAAATAGACCTGGGCAATCCGCGGATGATCATCAAGGTAGGCCGCCACAAGTTCGGCGTTGTCGCAGTGTCGATCCATCCGCACCGCCAGCGTCCGTAGGCCGCGCAATACCAGCCAGCAGTCGAACGGGCTGGCGACCCCGCCAATGGCGTTCTGGTGAAACCTCAGTTGCTCGGCCAAGTCGTCGTCATTGACCACAAGGGCGCCTCCAATGATGTCGGAGTGGCCGCCGCAGTACTTCGTGGTCGAATGCACCACAATGTCTGCCCCCAGCTCGAGCGGCTGCTGCAGGTACGGCGTGGCAAACGTGTTGTCGACGACGACCAGAGCACCTGCCGAGTGCGCCAAATCCACAATCGCGGCGATGTCGGCAATGGCCAGCAGCGGGTTGGTGGGAGTCTCGATCCACACTGCCTTGGTCTCACCCGGTGTGATGGCGGCGGCAACCGAGTCGAGGTTGGTCAGATGCGCCGGATCGGCGGCCACGCCCCAGCGCTGGTGCACTCGTACAAACAGCCGGTAGGTGCCGCCGTAGGCGTCGTCCGGCACCACGAAATGGCTGCCGGGCGAGGCGATGGTCCGCAGCAGGGTGTCCTCGGCCGCCAGGCCGCTAGCAAATGCCAGCCCGTGCTTGCCCCCCTCAAGTGCCGCCATACACTCTTCGAGCGCCGTACGGGTCGGGTTCGAAGAGCGCGAGTATTCATAGCCGCCACGCGCTTCCCCGACCTTGTCCTGGATGAATGTCGAGGTGGCGTAGATCGGTGGCACCACCGAGCCGACTGCGGAATCTGGATCCTGCCCGGCATGAATAGCACGGGTCGAGAAGCCTTGCGTAGCTGTCACAAGAGGCCAGCGTACGCGTGTCCAACATGGTGCATGTGGAACATGTTCACCACGAGTCAGCGTTGCGTAACTGTATGACCGTTCCGAACGGCCATGCAGGAAGGCAGACTGAACCACATGTTGTTCTCGCGCACGAAGTCGACGCTCATTGAGCCTGATAAAGCGCTCTCCGGCCGCAGCACCCCGATTCTTGTCAATCCCACATTCCACGACATTTTCGGCATCCCGGTGCAGAAGGTGCCGGAAGGATCTGAGGTGGCCTACTTCGCCCTCGGCTGCTTCTGGGGTGCCGAGAAGCTGTTCTGGAAGACACCGGGAGTCACCAACACAGCGGTCGGCTATGCGGGTGGTTTTACACCCAACCCCACCTACCAAGAGGTCTGCAGCGCCCGTACCGGCCACCCCGAGATCGTGAAGGTCTCTTACGACCCTGCCAAGACCAGCTACGAGAAGCTCCTCAAGGTGTTTTTCGAGAACCACGATCCCACCCAGGGCATGCGGCAAGGCAATGACGTCGGCACGCAGTACCGGTCGGCGATCTACACCACCTCACCTGAACAGCTGGCGACCGCTCAGCGAGTGCGTGATGAGTTCCAGACGGCGTTCGCCCGGGCTGGCTATGGGCGGATCACTACCGATGTCGCCCCTGCCGGCGAGTTCTACTACGCAGAGGACTATCACCAGCAGTACCTGGACAAGAACCCCTTCGGCTACTGTCCGGTGCATGCCACAGGAGTGACCTGCAACTAACCAGCGCTCACTGGCCCTGTTAAGGGCCTCAGTTGAGAGCGTTCCGCGCGAACGTGTCGCACTTGTTCGGGTCGCCGGTATCGAAGCCTCGGGCAAGCCACTGACGCCGCATCGCAGCTGAACCATGGGTCCAGGTCTCCGGCGAGACCTGGCCCTGCATTTTCTCCTGGATTCGGTCGTCGCCGACCGCCTGAGCGGCGTCCACAGCTCGCCTCAGATCATCCTGGGTGACTTCGCTGATCGGGCTCTCCGGATCCTCCGTCGCCCGCCTGAACCAGACGCCGGCGTAACAGTCGGCCTGCAGCTCGAGCCGAACCGCTGGGGAAGTGGGTCCGCTTCCCTGCCCGCTGCCTTGTACCCGGCGCATGGTGCCGGTCAGGTTCTGAATGTGATGGCCGAACTCGTGGGCGAGTACGTACGCCTCGGCGGCGTCGCCGCCTTGCGCGCCGAGCTGACCGGTCAGCTGGTCGAAAAATTCGAGATCAAGGTACACGGTCGAGTCGGCTGGACAGTAGAACGGCCCGACCGCTGAGGTCGCGTGTCCACAGGCCGTGTTGACGCTGCCGGTGAAAGTCACAACCTGGATCTCCTGATAGCCCTGGAGATTGTCGTTCCAGTACTCCTGAATCGAGTTGGTGTACGCGACAAACCGGCAGTCCCGGTCGGTGTTGATATCAGCGCCCCGGGTGCATTGGGCAAACTGGCTGGGGTTGGCGGACTGCTCCGGACCGGCTTGCGGAGTGCCACCGAGAATGTCGCCTGGGTTGATGCCGAACAGCAGCGCAATGATCAAAATGATCAGGCCGGCGCCACCGCCAATCGCGATCTTCCCGCCACTTCCTCCTCGTCCGCCGCCCATCTGCGACGGATCGAGTTCTGCACCCTCTTTGTATTTCACGTCACTCCAGTCGCGAGCAACTCCGATGTCCGCCTTGATCGGCAGCATAATGGTGCGCCGGGCCCGGACACCTGCGAGCTGCCACGCTGGCAATCGCAACCAGCTGCGCGAATGCAGATCCTCACGAAGTGGTCATACCCATTTCTTTGACCCGCGACCGCCATCAGACTCACAGATGTCAGCGTTGCGTGGCACCTCTGGCACAGTTGGCGACATGAGCGTGACAGTCGCCGACAACACGATGGAGAGCCGTTACGAGGCGCAGATCGACGGAGTGCTTGTGGGAGTCTCCCAATACGAGCTGACTGCCGACACCATCACCTTCCTTCACACGGTCGTGCGCCAGGAGTATGAAGGTCAGGGAGTCGGTGGTGCGATCGCGCGGTTCGCCCTCGACGATGCTCGAGCCCGCGGATTGCAGGTACGTCCACTCTGCCCGTATATCAGGGGCTGGCTGGATCGGCATCCTGAATATGGGGACTTGATCAGCACCGGCGAATAGTGGATATCCACAGATTCTGGGGACGACGTATTTCGTTGGATGCCTGGCCGTTGGGTAGCGCGAAACAGTTGGGCCCATGACTGGTACTCCAACTTTGGGCCGTCCGCACGAGATGCCCGCAATCCGCAATTCCGATGAGCTTTGCCAGCGCTGGCGAGCCCTAATGGGGCCACTCGGCTTCGGCCGGCCGCGGTTATGGATTGCCTTCCTTGCGCGAGACAACATGATGAGCGCGCAGCTCACGCAAATCGAGGACATTCCTGGAAGTGCTGACGCCCACATGTGCGGGTCGCTGCTGGAGATGTGCCGCCACATTGTCGGCCGGAACGGTGTCGGAGGATCGGTGGCCATGCTGCTGACGCGACCTGGCCGCAACCCCCTGGATGATGCAGATCGCAGCTGGGCCCGCTGCCTCACTTCTGCAGCGGAGCAACTCGGGGTCTCGATGTGGCCGGTGCATTTCGCGAACGACGTCGAGCTGCGGGTCTTCGCACCCGATGATCTTGTCACTGGGGATTAACGGGCCGGGTACGCCATAACCAAGCCAGGCCCACGATCGGCAGTACCAGGGGTACGAAGCCGTAGCCGATCCCGTACGAAGACCACACCGTAGCCCGCGGAAACGCCTCCGGGTAAAGGATGCTCAGCGTGCCAACCGACACCACGCCGATCAGCTCGATGATGATCGCTATCAAAGCCAGCCGGCGAGATGCGCGCGTGCCACGCGCCAGGGTGATCGTCGCGACGATGTAAATCACCCCTGCAAGCGCGGACAGCAGATAAGCCAGCGGTGCCTGCTCGAATTTCGTCAGCAGTTGGACGCTGGCACGGGCGGTAGCGGCGAGTGCGAAGATGCCGTAAACGGCCACCAGAACCCGGCCCGCGCCGCTGTTGGTCTTGCGGACGGTGGACCCCATCGGCTCAATGGGGACACGCGTCATCCGGCCGGCGTCCAGAGCACGAGCAAACGAAGGGTCATCGCAAGGACCCCCAGTGCAGCGACTGCTAGCACGATCCCGGAGAAGCGGTTGCGCTCGACGTTTGCCCAAAACCACGCAATCGGGATCAAGATCACGATGCCGATCAGGTAACCAATCGTGGTCGCCAGTTCAACCGGACGAAAACCGGCAGCCAACTTGGCGGCGGCGATGATCGACTGGGCCACGGTGACAACCTCGACCCCGGCGGCGAACAGCAGTTGCGCCTTGCCTGGCGGCTTGTTGGCCACCGCAGTCACCAGGCCCCAGATCGTGGCCGCACCGGCGAGCGCAATAACGACGTACGCCAGTGCGTCGATCATCGTGACGCTCGTTGGGTCTGCACGCCGCCCAACGCTACCGGAGCGAACTGGGCGACCTGTCAGACTTGGGGTCCGCGGAGATGTTGTCCGAAGGCCTGCATCGAGGAGGAGCGGTGGCCGCCCAGCGAGAGCCCAAGGTTGGCCGGCGCCCCGGGAACCAGGACACCCGCGGCCAGATCATCACAGCAGCCCGGCTTGCATTCGCGGAGAAGGGTTTCGCGGGCGCATCGATGCGGGCAATCGCGGCGGAAGCCGGAGTAGACGCTGCCCTGATCCACCACTACTTCGACAGCAAACAACAGCTCTTCCTCGCCACGGTGGCGCTGCCTCTTGAGCTGCCCCGAATCGTCGAGAGGGTTGCTGCTGGGAGCAGGAGCGATCTCGGCGAGCGACTCGTCCGAACCGTCTTGGGCGTCTGGGACTCCGAGCTCCAACCGTCACTCGTCGCGTCGATCCGCACCACCCTGACGGATCCTGCCTTGACGCGGTCGGTCGGTGAATTCCTCGCCCTCGAAGTCATCGGTCAGGTGCTGGCCCGCGACGACCTCCCGGCCGAGGAGGCAAACCGCCGCACAGGCTTGCTCGCATCACAGATTCTGGGCCTGCTGATCGGCCGCTATGTCTTGCGAATGCCGGTTCTAGCGGACCGCGAGACGGAGGACTTGGTAGCCGAGATCGGCCCGACCGTCCAGCGATACCTAGACGGCCGCATCTGAGGCGCCTTTCTGGAGCAACCTTTTGCGCAATGATGACCAGGTGCTGGTCGTTGGCGTCACTGAGCATGGTGGGAATGCGTTCGAGGCATTTCTCGACCACGGGGCCGATCCCGACGTGCTGGCGTTCGACCGCGGCTACATTGTCGTCCGTCCTGTCGACGCCAACCGTGGGAGCTCTGGCGAGCTGATCCTGCGGCTGTTGGTACGTCCGGTGGCCGACGAACCTCGTCCGGAGGTGCGGCGGCAACGACGCGATGCCGGACTTGTGCTCGGTGACGATGTACGTCCCTCGGTCAGGCAACGGTTCGCGGCGTACGCGGTCGTTACATCCAGTCGTGGACTGCTTGCTACCGAATACTCTGGGCGCACTGCCGTCACCGGCCGCTGGGGTATGCCTGGCGGCGGCCTCGATGATCATGAGCCGCCGACCTCAGCTGTGCTCCGCGAGGTTGCCGAAGAAACTTCCCAGCAGATCATTCTCGGCGAGTTGATCAAGGTGCAGACCTCGCGCTGGGTGGGTCGCAGCCCGTACGGGACAATCGAGGACTTCCACGCGGTACGACTCATCTATCGCGCCGGCTGTCCGCATCCCACTGACCCAGTCGTGCTTGACAAAGGCGGCACGACAGAGTCAGCGCAGTGGGTGCCGCTGGACTCCTGGCGTGCGGTGTCGTGGACTCAGAACTGGCGGATGTTGCTGTCGCAGCTGCTCGAAGCCTCCGCGGCCAGTTAGCGGTGGTGAATCTAGATATTGATGTCGCTGAGCAGATCCTGCCGGGTGAGCACCCCGACGGGCTTACCGTCGT
>DATHIJ010000076.1:0-6923 GCA_035489975.1 Propionibacteriaceae bacterium
CGAAAGCGGCGGATTCAACCACACAGTTACCGGACTGCTGGATTGTGCGGGCTCGACACGTTGATGGAGGACTTCGGTTCCCGCTTGAGCAACGCCACGACGATCTGGGCTTTCAGCTCTGAATCCGATGAGTTCCCCCAACTCACTGTGTGTCCGGAGTCCAGGACTAGTGCGATGCTGTCGCGGTTGCTGGCCGTCATCCGATCGACGCTGCCGCGCAGCTTGTTCGGCAACGCTGCCGCGACTGTCGCCATTTCGCTGAGCAGGGGTCTATCACCGGGATTCACGACCGCCAGCACAAGTTCAGGTCGTAGCACCCGCTCTGTCTGGTACGCGACGCCAGACTTGTCAACCAAGACGTAGCCCTCTGGCTGCTGCACGCCCAGTACCGGGCGACGCTCGACTATGGCAACCGTGATGGTCCTGGGCCAGTCGCGGATCACGCTCGCTGTTTCGATGGTCGGCAGAGTGCTCGTCCGCTGCGCAATCGCGTTCAGATCTTGACGAACCAGCGGCACGCCGAGAGGCACTTGCGCAGCAAGGCTCACCTGCAGTGCCGTCAGCTCAGAGGTGCCGACAACGTTCACTCGCTCCGTGACAAGCACTGTGGAGAAGTACATGGTCCACAAACTGCCGCCGAGGAGCGCCAGCACCAGCATTATGACGATGAAGGCCAGGGCCTTACGGCGCCTCGACCGGCGCTTGCGGGCGCGACGGGTGGTGCGTTTCGGCGGCGACTTCCGGCTCGCACTCCGGCGCACCGTGGCGGTAGCGGTCATCGCACCGCCTCGGTAAGGCGCTGAATCTCATCAACGATCTGTGGCGCCACCTTCGTGACGTCGCCACAGCCGACTGTGATCACCAGGTCGCCAGGGCGAGCGATCCTGGCCACGGTTGGCGCCGCCTCATCCCAGACGGGCTGATACGTCACATGCGCGGTGCCCGGAGTGACCGCATTGGCGACCATGGCCCCGTCGATTCCAGGAATCGGATCCTCGCGGTCGCCGCAGACGTCCATCACGATCGCTTCATCGGCCTGCTCCAGGGCGTGCGCGAGCTCGCGCCAGAAGTCTCGGGTGCGGGTGTAGAGGTGCGGTTGAAAGCACACCACGACGCGACCGGCACCGACGCCGGTGCGGGCAGCGATCAAGGTGTTCAACACCTCGGTCGGGTGATGCGCGTAATCGTCGTAGACCCGGATGTTGTTGGGAACGCCGATCAGCTGGAACCGACGGTAAGTGCCCTGGTACGTGGTCAGCTGGCGCCGTACCTCGACCTCATCGATGCCGAGCCAGATCGCCGCCGCGTACGCCGCCGCAGCGTTCAGCACGTTGTAGTGCCCAGGCACGGTCAGCTCCACGGCGCCGCCATGACCGGCCCAATCAAGCTCGAAGCTCGAGCCGGTACCGACGAGGTGGATGCCCTTGATCTGCACATCGGCTTGCTGGGACGTACCGAAGGTCATGATCTCTGGCCCTGTCGAGCCGGCGGTGGTCCGCCGCCGTACCTGTTCGGTCAAGGCGACAGCACCTAGATCGTCGGCGCTGGTCACCAGCAGCCGTACCGAAGCGGCGGTTGCGAACCGCAGGAAACCGTCGGCGTAGTTCTCCGCACTCCCCCAGTTGCTGAGGTGGTCAGGATCGATGTTGGTCACGACCGCCACCTCGCACGGGTATTGCAAGAAGGAGCCATCGCTCTCGTCGGCCTCGACGATCATGACGTCGCCGCTGCCAAGATGCCCTCCGCTGCTGGTGCCGGTGAGTGCGCCTCCGATGACGAAGGATGGATCGAACCCGCAGCCACCCAGCACGTGGGCGATCATCGCTGTCGTTGTGGTCTTGCCATGAGTTCCCGCGACTGCAATGCCACGGCGGCCGAGCAGCAGCGAACCCAGCGCCGCACTGCGATGCATCACTCGCAGCCCGCGGCGCCGAGCTTCCAGGAGCTCCGGGTTGTCCTCCCGGATAGCTGAGGAAACCACAACCGTGGTGGCATCGCCGAGCTGCTCGGCGCGATGCCCCACGTAGACACGTGCACCTTCGGCTTCCAGTGAGCGCAGGTATTTCGAATCCTGTCTGTCGCTGCCGCTGACCCGGATGCCGTGGGCCAGCATCATTGAGGCGATCCCGTTCATGCCGGAACCGCCAATGGCAATGAAATGCACCCCTCCCAGCTCGTCCGGATCCGGCAGCTCGACAGGAGTGATCAGACTCATCAACGGATCACCTCCAAAACATGCGACGCCAACACGGTAGCCGCGTCGAGGCGGGCAACGCCGGCAAGCGCGTTCCTCATCCCGACCAGCCGGTCCGGGTGCGCGAATAGAGCCGGAATTTCCTCAGCGACCCAAGTAGACGTGCAGTTGCCGTCGGCCAACATGATGCCGCCACCCGCGCTGACAACCAGCTCTGCGTTGCGGGCCTGTTCGCCGTTTCCGTGCGGATACGGCACGAAGACAGTGGGAAGCCCGACGGCGGCGGTTTCCAGGACTGTGCCGGCGCCGCTGCGGGCCAGCATCAAGTCGGCGGCCGCGTACGCCCGCTCCATCTCTGCCACGTACGCCACCGGCTGGTACACAGCTCCCGTCTGCGCGTCGAGGCTCCGCACAATGTCGGGAGTGAGGTTGCTCGGTCCCAACACATGCAGGACCTGGATCCCGTGGGCCAGCAGCTCCGGCCAGGCCCCCGCAATCGCGGTATTGATCCGCAAGGCACCCTGAGACCCTCCGCTGACCAGCAGTGTCTGCAGCTCGGGGTGCAACTCGAAGCCAAGGCGGGCCTCACGCTGCAGAGCGACTCGGTCCAGGTTGGTGATCGCACGCCGCATCGGCAGACCGATGCAACGCGCATGTGGCAACGGGGTTTGCGGGAACGAGGTGTAGACGTGGCTGGTTAGTCGGGCCGCGAGCTTGTTAGCCAGACCGGGCAGCACGTTCTGTTCATGGATGACGATGGGCAACCCGAGCCGTCGAGCGGCTAGGTAGGCCGGGGTGGACACGTAACCGCCGAAGCCGAGCACGACGTTGGCCCGCGTGCGCCGAAGTAGTCCTACGGTGGCTTGCACCGCCTCAAGCAGGCGGGGTCCGAGAAGCAATAGATCCGTTCCAACTCGTCGCGGCATCGGTACTGGGGGGATCAGCTCGAGTTCCAGTCCGGCCGCTGGGACGACGGTTGTCTCCAGCCCGCGAGGAGTGCCGAGTGCGGTGAGCGCCAGTCCAGGGCTTAGCCGGCGTAGCTCTAGGCCGGTGGCAATCAACGGCGACGTGTGCCCGGCCGTCCCCCCACCGGCGAGCACGACGGAGCCCGAAGCCGATTGGTTCATGAGCGGTTACCGCCCTGCCTGGTGCGCGAGCCGACCACGGTCGACATTCTGCGTTGGGGCCGCATGGCCTTGCGGGCCAGGTACTTACGGGCCTCGGGTTCCCGGCGCGCGCCGGCGAGCAGGACGCCGACCGCCAGCAGATTAGCCACCAGCGCGGAGCCGCCGTAGGAGACCAGCGGCAGCGGAACCCCAGCGATCGGAAGCATCCGCAGTACCACTGCGAGATTGATCAGCGCCTGCACCATGAACCAGGTGGTGATACCCCCAGCGGCAAAGCGAACGAACAAATCGTCGGCATGTATCGCGATGCGGATGCCGGCATAGCCCAAGATGCCGATCATGGCGAGCACGACCAGGCTCCCGAACAGACCGAATTCCTCACCGAGTACGGCGAAGATGAAGTCGGTATGCGCCTCGGGGAGGCTGCCCCACTTCTGCCGGCTCGCGCCGAGTCCAACTCCCCACCAGCCGCCCGAGGCAATTGCGAACATCCCGGCGCTGGCCTGGTGATTGGCACCGGTGAGGTCAAGAGTTGGGTCCAGAAAGGCGGTCAGGCGGCGCATCCGTACCGGCGAGGTGAGGAAGATCGCGACTACACCCGCCACACCGGCCGAGGCCAAGGCCAAGAGCAAGCGCAGTGGGGCGCCGACCACCACCAAGATGCCGGCAGCGATGACTGCCATCACGACCGCCGTTCCCGCGTCCCCCTGGAAAAGCACTAGCAAGATCAGGACAGCGCTCACCGGCAGGAAGGGCACCAGCAAGTGCTTCGGCTGGTCCAGCAAGCGATACTTGCGGGTCAGCACGTCAGCTCCCCAAACGATCATGGCCAGCTTGGCGAACTCCGCCGGCTGGATCGAGAACAGCGACGAACCGAGGTAGAGCCAGTTGCGGTTGCCGTTCACCGAAATCCCAAGCGGTGTATAGGTCAAGATCAACAAAATGGCAGCAAGGCCCACGCCGAACCAACTCAACATCCGAAGGGTCGACGAGGGGAGTTTCATGATCCCGAATGCGCCGAGGACCCCAGCCCCAAGGAAGATGAGCTGCCGCTTGACGTAGAAGTAGGAGTCACCGACCGTCAGATAGGCGTTCACGCTGGATGCAGAGAGAACCATCATTACCCCGACGACGACGAGCAGCGCTACCGACCCGAGGACTAGGTGATAGCTGGTGAATGGCCGGTCCAGCATCGAGCGCAGCCACTGCAATGCCTCGATCGTTGAGGCGGGGCCCCGGGTCGGAGCGGTCTCAGAGTGGCGAACCGACGCTGCTCGTTGGCCGGGCGCGGTCTGGCCCTGCGGGGTCAGGGTCGCCACTGCTGTCTACTCCTTTGCGAGCGCACGCACCGCGGCAGCGAAGGCATCACCGCGTGCGGCGTAGTCGGTGAACATGTCCTTACTGGCGCACCCCGGCGCGAGCAGGACAGCATCACCAGGTCTGGCCAGGGAAGCGGCCGCCGCAACGGCTTGTGCCATTGCTCTAGTGTCGACCGCCTCAATGACTTGGGTGGGGACTTCGGAGGCGTGTCGAGCGAGGGCTTGCGCAATGATCTTGCGATCGACCCCAAGCAGCACTGCGCCGCGCAGCCGTTCCCGATGGACAGTGATCAACTCGTCGAAAGTCGTGCCCTTGGCCTGACCTCCAGCAATCCAGACCACGGAGCTGAAGGCGCGCAGCGCGGCATCGGCGGCGTGGGGGTTGGTGGCCTTCGAGTCATCCACCCAGGAGATCCCATTGCGTTCCAACACGGTCTGGATCTTGTGCGGACCAACCTCGACCGTTTGCAACCCTTTCCGGACCGCCGTCGCGGGCACGCCGTACGAGCGAGCCAGTGCTGCAGCCGCCAGCGCGTTGGCGACATTGTGCGGCGCAGCGGGACTGACATCGTTTACATTCGCGAGCTCCAGTGCCGAGTCTCGACGTTGCTCGATGAAGGCCCGGTCGACTAACAGGTCATCGACGACACCGAGCATTGACAGTCCGGGTGTTCCCAGCGTGAAACCGATCGCCCGGGCACCTTCGACGACCTCGGCCTGCTCGACCATCTGCTCAGTGACTGGATCCGCGACGTTGTAGACACAGCTGGCTTGGACACCGGTATAGATCGTCGCCTTGGCGTCGCGATAAGCCTGATACGAGCTGTGCCACTCCAGGTGATCGGGTTGCACGTTGAGGACCGCAGCCGAATGCATGGCTAACGAGTCGGACCAGTGCAACTGGTGGCTGGAAAGTTCAACGGCGAGTACGTCGTACGGTTGCGGGTCGAGCACGATTTCCATGATCGGGCGACCGATGTTGCCCACCGCAGCCGTCCTCAGTCCTGCTGCTGCCAGGATCGACCCAAGCATCTGCGTGGTCGTGGTCTTGCCGTTCGTGCCGGTGATCCCAAGCCACGGCACGATCTTGTCGGGCCGACTCAGTCGCCAGGCAAGCTCGACCTCGCTCCAGATCGGGACCCCACGCGCGGCGGCCTCGAGGAGTAGCGGTGTCTGGGCCGACCAGCCCGTAGCAATCACCAGGTCGGCGTCGGAGGGAAGGGCTGCGGTGGAGCCCGGTCCGAGCTGGACGAAAGCGCCGAGGACCTCCAGCAACTTTCCCCGGTCGGAGGTGAGGTCATCCAGCACATCGTCCAGAATCGTGACGCGAGTGCCAAAGTGCAGCAGTCCATCGGCAGCCGCGAAACCAGAAACGCCGATGCCTGCCACCACGACGTGTGCCTGCGGCCACGGTGATCGGCTGTCGGCCTGTGCCAACCATGCCGGCCTCACGTCCCGGCCACCCACTCCGCGTAGAAGATGCCCAGGCCGGCGGCAACAAACAGCCCAGCAATGATCCAAAAGCGCATAACGATTGTCACTTGTGCCCAGTTGAGCAGCTCGAAGTGATGGTGAATGGGCGACATCTTGAACAGCCGTCGCCCACGAGTCAGCTTGAAGAAGCCGACCTGGAGAATGACCGACATCACCTCAATGACGAGCAGCCCACCCAAGATCACCAGAAGCAGCTCGGTTCGGGTGAAGATTGCCATTGCAGCGAGTGCACCGCCCAGCGACAGCGAGCCGGTATCACCCATGAAGATCTTCGCGGGTTCAGCGTTCCACCACAAGAAGCCGAAGCAGGCACCAGCGAGGGCAACGGCCACGACCGCCAGGTCGTAGGGGTCCCGGACCTCGTAACACTTTGGACCAGCGGAGGCGGTATAGGCACAGGACTGGTTGTACTGCCAGATGTTGACCAACGTATAGGCACCGAAGATCATGACGCAGGCCCCGGAGGCGAGGCCATCGAGCCCGTCGGTGAGGTTGACACCATTGCTGGCCGCAGCGATCAAGAGCATGACCCAGATGATCACCAGAATCAGTGGCAATTGGAGCCATTCGATGTCGCGCAGGAACGAGACGGCAGGCGAGGCGGGGGTCACTCCCCTCTCGTCTGGGAGCTGCAGCGATGCGACTGCGAACAAGATTGCGACGATCGATTGGCCGGCGATCTTCGCCTTGCTCCGCAAACCGAGCGAGCGCTGCTTTCTGATCTTGATGTAGTCGTCAAGAAACCCTACGACGCCGAGCCCGGTGAAGAGGAAGAGCACGAGCAACGCC
>DATHIJ010000077.1:0-10327 GCA_035489975.1 Propionibacteriaceae bacterium
CTCACACCATCCCTGCCACCCCGTACGCCTCAGACGGACCCAGCGGACTCCGCCACCGTCCCCGCTCAGGGCACCCAACGTGGGACCGAGGCGGTCCAAGCTGGTGGTCTCGCTGTCACCGACGTACGCCGGCTGTGGCCAGAGGTGCTAGAAGAGGTCAAAGGTAAGCGCCGCTTTACCTGGATTCTGCTCAGCCAGAACGCTCAGGTCGCCGAGCTCCGCAATGGCACCTTGCTCCTCGCAATGTCCAACGCAGGCGCGCGCGACAGCTTCGCGCGCGGAGGGAACGAGGATGTGCTGCGCGAGGCAATCGTCGTCGTGATGGGTGCTGACTTCACCGTCGAGACGATGGTGGATCCCAGCGCCTCCGTATCGGCGGGAGCCCCGCGCACCCCCCAAGCCGCAAAGTCGCCCGCCGCACCCTCACCGCCAACACCTGAGTCTTCGACCCGCACCACAAACGGCGCCCCGAACTCCATTACCGAGGACCCGGATGCGGCCGCGAGCCGCGACGACAGCGATCTAGACGAGGACGCTGAGTCGCATACCGAGCTGTTGGCGCGCCACCTGGGCGCGGAGATCATCGCTCAGGAGGATCACGGCGCATAGGCTGGGCGGGCGAGCACCTCCACCCCGAAAGGCCCGCGATGATTCCCGAAGGCGACATGTCCGGACTGCTGGCCCAAGCGCAGGCGATGCAGGAGCAGCTGCTGAACGCGCAGCAAGAGCTGGCCGAGATGGAGGTCGAGGGCTCCGCCGGGGGCGGGATGGTGACCGCGACGGTGACCGGTTCCGGCGAGCTGGTGGGGCTGGTGATCGACCCTGAGGCACTGGATCCGAGTGACACTGAGACGCTGGCTGACCTGGTTGTGGCCGCGGTACGTGACGCAACCAATAGGGCGCAGGCGATTGCCGCAAGCAAGCTGGGTCCACTCGCCGGTGGGCTCGGCATGGGCGGCGGACTGCCTTTCTGACGAGTTCAAGAAATGTATGAGGGCCCGGTCCAGGATTTGATCGACGAGCTCGGGCGGCTGCCCGGGATCGGACCGAAGAGTGCCCAGCGGCTGGCCTTCCACATCCTGGCCGCCGATCGCGATGAAGTGCTGCGGCTCGCCGACGTACTCAAGTTGGTCAAAGACACAGTCAAGTTCTGCGAGGTCTGCTTCAACGTGTCCGAAGACACCCAGTGCCGTATCTGCCGCGACCCGCGCCGCGACCTGACCGCCATCTGCGTCGTCGAGGAGGCAAAAGACGTGGTCGCGATCGAACGTACCCGTGAGTTCCGCGGCCGTTACCACGTTTTGGGTGGCGCGATCAGTCCTATCGACGGCATCGGGCCGGCTGACCTGAAAATCCGCGAGCTATGCCTGCGGCTCGCGGATGGCACGGTGACGGAGGTGATCTTGGCCACTGACCCGAATTTGGAGGGGGAGGCAACAGCCACGTATCTCAGCCGTCTGCTGCTGCCCATGGGCGTACGCGTCAGTCGGCTCGCAAGTGGCCTGCCGGTTGGTGGTGATCTTGAGTACGCCGATGAGGTCACTCTGGGACGGGCGTTCGAGGGTCGCCGCTACGTCGACGCCTAGGCCGTCTCCACTCCTCCAGCAGTTCTGCATCGACAGCCCCCACCTTTCCTACGAAACCGGTCACAAACCACACGCCTGTACCGATTCAGATGTGTTGTTCGTGACCGGTTGCCGGCGAGAAAGAGTCGCGCATATGAATCAGACCGCGACCAAGTTGTCTTCAGTGTGATGGACGCCGAGCTTTTCGCAGGCCTCGTTCAGAATGCGCTGTACGGCCAGCGTGTCTTGCAGCGGCATGATCACGCTCTCGGTTTGCCCCGCGCGTACCCGCTCCGTCACCTCGATAAGCTCATGGGAATAACCAACACCCAGCGGCGGCCGGCTGATCATCTCAGGTTCCTGGCCTCTGCGATGCGGCAAGATCCGATGCGGATGGTGGAACCTCGGCGGCACCTCAATCCAGCCTTTGGTGCCCTGGATTCGCGCTGCGCCCGGCGTGTGATGCTTCAGCGAAATCAGCAGCGTCGCGACCCGGCCGTCGCCATAGCCGAGCAGCAGGCCCGCCTCGGCATCGACACCAGTAGGAGCGAGCGACCCGCTCACCTCGACCCGATCAGGCGTGCCGAGAAAGTACTGTGCGAAGGACACCACGTACACGCCGAGATCGAGCATTGCACCGCCGCCCTGGGCAGGGTCGAACAGCCGGTCGGCAGGGTTGTATGGCCGGTCCACACCAAGATCAGCTTGTAGTTGCCGGACCTCGCCGATCGCCCCGTCATCGATCAATGCTCGAGCCGCTACGATCGCAGGCTGGAAGCGGGTCCACATCGCCTCCATGACAAAGACCTGACGTTGCCGAGCGGCCGCGATGATTTCCTCGGCACCGGCAACGGTCGCAGTGAATGTTTTCTCCACCAGTGCGGCCTTGCCGGCGGCTATGGCGGCGAGGGCAATAGCGTGATGCTGCGGATGCGGCGTGGCGATGTAGACCACATCCACGCCGTCATCGGCCATGATCTCGGCGTACGAACCGTAAGCACGGGTGAGTCCGTGTTCAGTGGCGAAGGTCTGCGCTCGATCAATTGAGCGGCTGGCTACCGCCACCGCCTCGGCACCCGCGACGTACGGAAAATCCTTGATCACCAAGGACGCAATGCGGCCCGGTCCGACGATCCCCCAGCGAACGGTCTGTGAGTCGTTCATCCGTTCCGGCCCCGCCGTTGCCGCAAATTGCCGGCGATCGAGGAGATGAAGATCGGGATGAAGATCAGCCACCAGTAGCTCCAGCTGGTGGCAAAGCAGAACAAGATCACCGCAGGCCAGGAGGCGGCGGCCGCGACAGCCAGTGCCGTGTCAGCCTTGCTGCGTTGCGGGACTGCCGGATGTACGTGGTGTGCGATCTCCGGACTGGCGGCCGGAGTGCGCTGCCACGGCGGGATCTCGAAGGAGCGTTGTGCCGCTTGCTGCCAGGGTGGCGCCTGGTATGCGGCGTCGGTGGTCGATGGCGGCCGCGGCTCAGGCAGGTCGTCGAACAAGACCGCGAGCTCCGATGCCGTTTTGGCCTTGAGCGCCCGGGCCATGCGATCGTCGAACTCCGATGTGTCGATCCGGCCCTGCGCCATATGCTCCTGTAGAAAGGCGACCGCCTGATCGCGGTCGGCATCACCGATTCGAGGTTCCACCGGCCGCCTTGTCGGACTAGGCGGCTGCTGTTGAGGCGCCTGGTCGTCGGGATCCTGCTCGGGTGCGGACGGCTCAGTCACAACCACCAGTATCCACTCGGCCCCGCCTGGACAAAGACAGTCACAGGGGCGGAACCACTAGACTCTCGCCGTGGGACAGGAGCCGCGATGCGCCGCGTAGTGCAGAAGTACGGCGGCTCGTCTGTGGCTGACGCGGAGAGCATCAAGCGGGTCGCCAAGCGAATTGTCGCGACGAAACAGCAGGGTCACGACGTGGTCGTTGTGATCTCGGCAATGGGTGACACGACCGACGAGCTGATGGGTCTGGCGCTCGAGGTGTCGCCCCTGCCGCCCCCTCGGGAACTCGACATGCTGCTGACTGCCGGCGAGCGGATGAGTGCTGCGCTGCTTGCAATGGCGATCCACGATCAGGGCATGCACGCGCGTTCACTGACTGGCTCGCAGGCTGGGATCATTACCACGGGCACTCATGGAAACGCCCGGATCATCGACATCACCCCAGGCCGGATCACCTCGGCGCTTGATCGCAACGACATCGTCATCGTGGCGGGATTCCAGGGGGTAGCACAAGACACCAAGGACGTGACGACCCTGGGACGTGGCGCTTCCGACACCACAGCAGTCGCGTTAGCAGCCTCCCTTGGCGCCGATCACTGCGAGATCTATACAGACGTCGACGGGGTCTTTACAGCCGATCCGCGAATCGTGCCGAGCGCTCGGCGCATTCCCGAGATCAGCTATGAGGAAATGATGGAAATGGCGGCTTGTGGCGCCAAGATCTTGCACCTACGGTGCGTGGAATACGCGCGCCGCGAGAATGTGCGTGTGCACGTGCGTTCCTCATTTTCCGACAAGGACGGTACGTGGTTGCAAGAGCCGAAGGAAGGAGGCGCTATGGAGCAAGCGATCATTTCCGGGGTCGTGCATGATCGGAGCGAAGCCAAGATCACAATTGTCGGTGTTCCGGACCGGGTTGGTGAGGCCGCACGGATCTTCACTGCGGTCGCCGACGCAGAGATCAACATCGACATGATCGTTCAGAATGTGTCTGCGGTGCAGACCTCACGTACCGATATCTCATTCACCTTGCCTAAGACCGACGGCCCTACCGCCATGGAAACCCTCGACGCACTGAAGGCCGATGTCGGGTTCGAGGATGTGCTCTACGACGACCAGATCGGGAAGGTTTCGGTCATCGGAGTGGGCATGCGATCACATCCTGGCGTCAGCGCGAAGTTCTTCTCAGCGTTAGCAGACGTCGGGGTGAACATCGAAATGATCTCCACGTCGGAGATCAGGATCTCAGTGATCGTTGATCAAGATGATGTTGATCGGGCGGTCGTGGCGGCACACAGCGCACTGGGTCTGGATGCCGCCGAAGAGGCCGTTGTCTACGCCGGTACCGGTCGCTGAGCGATCCTTGCCCAGCCGATTTGGCGTGGTCTTGGTCCCGTGCGTAATGCAGCCAAGTCTCGAGGCTGCGGCCTCTGCAGCTCAACAGCTTGGCACGACACTAATACCCTTCCTCGATTTCCTTGTCATCGGAACTTACCGGTAAGTCAGGCAGGGGCCGCATCGCACTCATCGTGCATGGGTCGACGACCTTCGCGATGGGCACTGTGGAGGCAGCTTCGGGCAGCTCGGCGACGGCTGAGAGGCAATAATTGTCCGTCCCGTTCACCTGGACAGAAGCCGTGCACACTTGTCCAGATGATTTACAAGAACTCGTGTTAGATACCATTTGGGTCTTGTCGGCGGTGTATGCCAGCGTGACCTTCAGCGTCCCCGTCGAGGTCGTACTCGCTGTCGCGCACTTCTGGCCGTCATCCATCGGGTCCACGAAGACCGTTAGGGTGACAATCCCATCTGTTTTATCCTTTTCGAATGCGAATGTGCCCGGGCATGAAGGTACTTGACGACCCGAAAGGGGTGGTAACGACGGGGACGTTCGGCTTGTGGTCCCAGCCGTGGACGGAGACGAGCTAAGGCCTCCCGCCGCGTACCCGAGAAGCGCGAGGAACAAGATGAACAGGATGAAGCCGAATGCGGAGTCCGTAGAGTCGTCAGCCATGCTTTGCCTCGATCGCCTCGATCAATAATGTGCAAAACACTTGTTAACCCCCGCTTTGCTAGATGAAACGTCGTGCAAAACAATTGTTGGCCGTGCTTTGCCTCGATCAGAACGCCGTGAAAACACTTTGATCATGGATCGTAATCCTGTGCGATGTCAAGCGCGGCTGGCGTCTGGATACGATACTGAGACTCATATCCCTCAAATCTGACACTGGTTTGCCGCGGAGTTGCTCTGGACGGCCCGTCGCGGAAACCAGTGGCAGACTCTCAGAGGCGAGCGGTCATGGTCGCTCAGAGCGGGACGCCAGGCGGCGCAACCACGTGTCCTTGATCGTGTCGTAGTCGATGATCATGATGCCTTTCTCGCGTACGGCGGCCGGGCTTCGGGTAAGATCAAGAACTCAAGATCGGTGTGAGGCATCCTCGCAGGCTGCTATTGATCAATAGACTCGATGATCAGATACCCAGCCTCGACTCCTCGAGCGTGCCCTCCGCACCAGGTCCTTCTTGGATCCGGTGGCCCGGAAGCGGCAGGACTCGGGTATGGATCGCGTCCAGGATGTCTTCCGGCGTCACGAAGAACTCCCACTCCATTTCCGCCGGAGGAGCAATCCAGTTCCGTGCTCCAAGAACGACAACGGGACCATCGAGGTCGTCGAAGGACTCAGTGCTGACCTTGGCCGCCACGGTATTCAGCCAGCTGCCTCTGAGGTTCGCATCCGAGACGCAAATGAGCCGCCCAGTCTTGCCAACAGAGGCCAGGACTTCTGTGTAGTCGAAAGGAACCAGCGACCTGGCATCGATCACCTCAGCGGAGAGGCCGTATTGCTGTTCCAGCTGCGCCGCGGCCTCCAGTGCTCGGTACAGCGCGGCACCAACGGTCAGTATCGAAAGATCATCTCCGGAGCGGACCACATTCGGCTGGCCGATGGGTGTCTCGTAGTACTCCGCCGGAACGTCCGGGAAGACGGTCTCCGGCATGTCATAAAGGCGCTGGCTCTCGAAGAAGACCACGGGATCGTTGCCGGCGAGCGCGGCGGCGAGCAAGCCTTTGGCATCGCGCGCCGTGGCAGGAAAAACCACCTTCAGGCCTGGCACGCCCGCGACCATCGAGCTCCAGTCCTGAGAGTGCTGAGCGCCGTACTTCGCCCCGATGGACACCCGAACGACCATCGGAAGCTTCACCAAGCCGCCAGACATGGGCTGCCACTTGGCCATCTGGTTGAACATCTCGTCACCGGCCCGACCGATGAAGTCGGCATACATGACTTCGACCAGCGAACGACCACCGCTCAGCGCGAAGCCGACGCCCGTCCCGACGATCGCCGCCTCCGAGATCGGTGCATTGAACAGCCGATGCCGGGGAAGCAGTTCTGTCAGCCCGCGATACACACCGAATGAGCCGCCCCAGTCGCGATTCTCCTCACCCCACAAGGCAAGCCGGTTGTCACGCGCAGCGTGAGCCGCAACGGCCTCGAGAAGCGCGTCGCGAAAGGTGATCGCCCGGGCACCACTGGCGATCTTGCCGTCCACCAGCCCACTGCGGGACTTCTTCGTCACGGACGCGAGGTGCGGCAGCTCCGCGAGCGGCACCGTTGTGGCGCCGGGCGGCGCCTCTTCAGCTGAAACGGTTGTGTTGTTGAACGTGATCTTGGCCATGACGGTCGCGTCGTGGCGCAGGCTGAGCCGCGGGGATTCCGAGCCGTCGATCGCTACTTCGAGGGCGGACTTGATCTTGTGTTCCGCCCATGCCTTCAGCTCGTCGTGCCGGGTCGCAGCAACAACGCCACCCTCCACCAGTCGGTCGAAGTAGGCGGTGATCGGATCCGTCGCTGTCCAAAGATCAAGTTCGTCCTTGGTGCGGTACGACGAGGCGTCGCTGGGGGAGTGTCCGGAAATCCGGTACGTCTGACAATCGATGAGGACCGGACCGTCCCCACTCGCAATGTGCTGCCGAGCCGTGATCATGGCGTCGATCACGGCCAGCGGGTTATTGCCGTCGATCGTTTGGGCATGCATGTTCTCGGAGTTGATGCCGGCGCCGATTCGGGATAGGCGCTCGTACGCCATGGTTTCGCCGATCGTCTGGCCACCCATGCCGTAGAAGTTGTTGACGACAAAGAAGATCACCGGCAGTCCGCCCCGGTGCTCGGGGTCCATGAGCGTCTTCAGCTGCGCCATGGCAGCGAAATTGAAGGACTCCCAGACCGGACCCGACCCGGTGGCAGCATCGCCAATGCTGGCGATTACCAGGCCAGGTTGTGCCTGAAGCCGGTTATACAGTGCGGCGCCGGTGGCCAATGGAGCCGAGCCGCCCACGATCGCGTTATTCGGATAGATCCCCAGGGGCGGCAAAAACGCATGCATGCTGCCGCCGAGCCCGCGGTTGAAGCCCGTACGCCGCCCGAACGTCTCCGCCGTCATGCCATAAAGCAGGTAGTTGATCGCCTGCTGCTCGAAGTCGGCGTCCGCCAGTCGTTTCTCGACGACTTTCCAGATCGCTCCATCTGACCAACTGGACAAGGCGTTGAAGAGAAAGTCGTGATCGCAGCTGGTGATCGCTGAAAGGCCTTTCGCGATCACCTCCCCGTGGCTGCGGTGGCTGCCGAAGACCTTGTCTTCGGCGCCCAGAGTGAACGCCTGTCCTACGGCCGCCGCCTCCTGCCCTATAGACAGGTGGGCGGGGCCGGCGTGGATGTAGGACACGCCCAGGTACGTGCCCTCCCGCTTGATCGCATTGAGCATCAGCTCGAACTCGCGTACCAGCAGCATGTCTCGGCCGATGCGGTCCAAGGCCACCTCGCCGTACACCGTGCGTTCCTGCTCGAGGTCGGGACGGTAGGCGTTGACCGGAATCGAGCCCAGCTCGACTTCGGTTGCGGCCCGGACCACCGCCGGATCGATGAGAAGCTCTTTTGCCATGGTGTGCCTGGTTCTCTAGGCGGATTAGGGAGCGGTCACAGCGCCGCGACCACATCAACTGTTTCGATAGAGCGCGCGATATCGGCCATTAATGCCGCTGCGCCGACCCCGTCGATGGCTCTGTGATCAAAGGTCAGCGACAGCGGCAGCAGACTGGGCACGCCTGGATGAGCCTGGTGTGTGGCTCCGACGCCCAGGATGCAGCTTTGTGGGGGATTGAGCACCGGCGTGAACCAGTGGATGCCCTGGCTGCCGAGGTTGGAGACAGTGAAGGTGCCTCCATCCATCTCCCCTGGTGTCAGCGTGCCCACCCGAGCCTTGTCGATGGCGGTACGCGCAGCTTGGGACAGCTCGGAGAGCGTCATCGTGTCTGCGAATCGAATGACCGGCACGAGGAGGGCGTGGCCCGTGTCGACCGCGAAGCCGAGGTTGACATGCGCGAACTGCTTGATCCCTTCCCAGTCGAACCAGGAGTTGGCTGCGGGGTGTCGCGCCAGAGCACGAGCGGTCGCAAACATGATCAAGTCATTCACACCGATGCGCGGCCGGGAGGTGGCATCAGTCACCTGGCGCAGGCGCTTCGCGTACCTCAGCAGCGCCTTCGCCTTCGCATATCGGGTGAGCGTCAGCTGCGCGCTCTCCGACAGGGAAGCATGCATCCGCTGTGCGGTGATCTTGCGGGCGCCTCGGACCGGGACCACCGTGAACTCATCGCCCGGAGTGGACGGGATCTGATCAGCGGTTGCCGGTGCCGGCGCGCCCCGCTGCTCTGGCGGCGCTTCAGCCGTCGCACGATCTTGAGCCGCGACAACATCAGCGATGATGATCCGTCCCATCGGCCCGCTACCGGCGAGCGAGCTGAGATCAATCCCGAATTCACCTGCCAGCTTCCGAGCCCGTGGAGAGGCCGAATGCCGCCGGGCTGGCGTCTGCACCCGGCCGTCAGGCTCGGCGCTGCGCGCAGGCTGGGTCGCTAGGACCGCAGGCGTGGGATAAGCGGGTGATGTCGTGCCCATGTCGTCGGCGTCTGCTGCCGGACCGGCAGAAGAGCCCTCCGGGGGCATCTGCTCACCTGGCTCGCCCAGCACCGCGAGGACTTCATGTTCGGGCACTTCATCGCCGGCCACATAAAAAGTACGCAGGACTTGCCCGCTGATCGGCGCCTCGACCACAACGGTGGCCTTGGCCGTTTCCAGAGTCACCAGGACGTCCCCTGCGGACACGTCAGAGCCCTCGGTGACATTCCACTCCAGGACAACGGCGTCTTCGCCAGCGTTTCCTGTGGTGGGTACGCGAACGTCGGTAGCCATGCTGCTCCACTCAGTAAGTGAGGGAAGCGCTCAGATGCGCGTTGGGCGTCAGTACCTTAACCCATGAGAGTGCAACTGGCTCAGCTGAGCAGACGGGAGCAGTCATGACGCCTGAGCGGTCAGCCCTGGTGACCGGCGCAGCGCGCGGAATAGGCGGGGCGATCGCCGAAAGGTTGGTGGCGGACGGCTTGAGAGTCTCGGTGGCAGATCTGCGGTCCTCACAGACCGAGGTGGATGAGTTGGTCGCTGGTCTCGGCGGCAACGATGTCGCCCTCGGCCTGACGGTGGATGTGATCGATGCGGACAGCGTGGAGGCGGCCGTGGCGGCACACGTCAGGCACTTCGGCGGTCTGGATGTGATGGTGGCCAATGCCGGCATTGCAGTTACTGCTCCTTTGCTGGAGACCACCACCGAGCAGTGGCAGCTGATCATGGACGTGAACCTCACAGGGGTGTTTCACTGCTACCAGTCGGCGGCCCGCCAGATGATCGCCCAGGGCCGGGGCGGTCGACTTATCGGTGCCGCCTCGGTGGCTGCGCATCGTGGAGGGAAGTGGCAGGGGGCGTACTCCGCCTCAAAGTTCGGCGTACGCGGCCTGAGCCAATCGGTCGCGCAGGAACTCGCTCCACACCAGATCACGGTCAACGTCTATAGCCCAGGCGTGGTGCACACGCCCATGTGGGAAGGCATCGACGCGGAGATGACCCGACGGCGCGGTACCGAATTGGGTTCAGAGATGGCGGGCATGGTTGCCGGCATACCGCTAGGTCGGCTGGAAACTCCTGTCGACGT
>DATHIJ010000078.1:0-5053 GCA_035489975.1 Propionibacteriaceae bacterium
ACAAGGTCGGTTCCGACTATCGCGGCGACCCGGCAGCTGCCTTGCTGGAGGTCCTCGATCCCGCGCAGAACCACACCTTCCGAGACCACTACCTGGAGGTGGATCTCGACCTTTCCGACGTGTTGTTCCTGGCGACGGCCAACGTAGTCGAGACGATCCCGCAGGCGCTCCTGGACCGCATGGAGCTGGTAAGCCTCGACGGCTACACCGAGGACGACAAGATCATCATCGCCAGGCAGTTCCTGCTGCCGCGGCAGTTGGAGCGTGCGGCGTTGACCGCTGAGGAGGTCACGGTCGGCGACGACGCGTTGCGCGAGATCGCGGCGAACTACACCAGGGAGCCTGGGGTACGTCAGATGGAGCGGTCGCTCGCGAAATTGCTTCGCAAGGCTGCAACCAAAATTGCTCACGGAACGGCCCAGCCGGGCCTGGTGATCGAGCCGTCCAACCTACGCGAGTACCTCGGTCGGCCGAGGTTCACGCCGGATGCGCACGAGCGCACGTCGATCCCAGGCGTGGCTACTGGTTTGGCTGTGACTGGCCTGGGCGGCGACGTATTGTTCATCGAAGCGTCGTCCTTGGATGGTCCTTCGCAGAGCTCGGGACCTAACAGTCTGACGTTGACCGGGCAACTAGGCGATGTGATGAAAGAGTCGGCGCAGATCGCGCTCTCTTATGTACGCGCTCACGCCGACCAGCTGGGAATCACCGATCCGTCGATCCTGAATCGGCCCATACACATCCACGTTCCTGCGGGAGCGGTGCCCAAGGACGGCCCGTCGGCCGGAGTCACCATGGTGACGGCGCTCACCTCTATGGCACTGGGCAGGCCGGTACGCTCCGATGTCGGCATGACCGGGGAGGTCACCCTGAATGGGCGCGTGTTACCGATTGGTGGCGTGAAGCAGAAGCTGCTGGCGGCTCAGCGTGCCGGACTCACCACCGTCTTCGTACCGAAGCGGAACGAGCCCGATCTTGACGATGTGCCGGCGGACGTGCTGGAGACGATCACCGTCATCCCGACCACCGACGTGGCGGAGTTGGTCGCTCAGGCCATCGAACCGGTCGCGACCGGGAACGATACTCGAGTTGCCGCCTAATCTGTTTCGCGCACTGAGTTACGCGCGGCAAGCTGATCTTCGTCGTGCTTGGCCTTCACCAGACTGGCCACGGTGGTGATCGTGAGAGTCACGATGATCACTGTCAGCGAGACCCAGATGGGAATCTCACCATCCCATGGCGCCCAGTCCGCAAGATGGTAGGAGTGCAGCGCATGCAAGATCAGCTTGATGCCGATGAAGCCCAAGATGATTGACAGGCCAACCGACAGGTAAACGAGCCTCCTGAGCAACCCACCAAGCAAGAAGTACAGCTGCCGTAGACCCATCAAGGCGAACACGTTGGCAGTGAACACCAGATACGCCTCCTGGGTCAGCCCATAGATCGCCGGGATGGAGTCGAGCGCGAAGAGCAAGTCCGTGCTGCCCAAGGCAACGATCACGATGAGCATCGGAGTGATCATTCGCTTGCCGTTCTCCACCACGGTCAACTTCGTTCCGCGGTACTCCTTTGTTGCGTTGAACCGGCGTCTCACGAACCGTAAAGCCGGGTTGTCAGGAAGCTCGTCAGTATCTTCCTCGTGCTTGCGATAGTCGAGGTAGAGCTTCACAGCGGTCCAGATGAGGAAGCCACCGAAGAGGAAGAAGATCCAGCTAAAGCGATTGATGGCCGCAGCGCCCAGCGCGATGAATATGCCGCGGAAGATGAGAGCCAAGATGATGCCAACCAGCAGCGCAAACTGCTGCAGCTGACGCGGAACCTTGAGCTTGGTCATGATGACCAGGAAGATGAACAGGTTGTCGATGGAGAGGCTGTATTCGGTAATCCAGCCGGCAAAGAACTCTCCCGCGTAACGCGCGCCGGCGATGGCCCATACCCCAAAGCCGAAGACCACCGCCAGGGTGACGTAAATGCCGACAAAGATGCCGGCCTCCCTCATCGACGGCTCGTGCGGCCGGCGGCCGATGATCAGCACGTCGACGACAAGGATCGCGACCATCACGATGGCTGTGATGGTCCACGCGTAAAGGTGAACCTCCATGTGGGATCCTTCCGAGCCGGGATTCGGGGAACGATTCGGTCTCGGAGGTCTCTTCCGCCAGGCTCACCGGCCGAGGGCACCGGGTGTCCTGGAAAGGAATAGCTCCTATCCGGAACGATCCGTGATGACGATGCCGCCGCGAAGGAATACTCCCCTCCGCAATTCAGTATGTCAGGAGTCGGGGGTTGGCTTCAGATCAGTAGTCAGCGGCTGGCTTCCACCATCTGCCGTAGTTCCTTCTTGAGGTCCGCAATTTCATCCCGCAGCCGAGCCGCGAGCTCGAACTGCAAATCGGCCGCCGCGGCGTGCATCTGTGTGGTGAGTTCTTGCACCAGGTCCGCCAGATCGCCCGCCGGTATCCCTGCCAGCCGCCGCGCCTGGGCGCTCACATCCTTGGCACCGAGCGACGGAACGGCAGACCTGCCGCGACCCCGCTGCCGACCACCGATGAGGTCATGAGTGTCCGCGTCTTCTCGAGCCAGCATGTCGGTTATGTCGGCAATCTTTTTCCGGATCGGCTGTGGATCGATCCCGTTGGCAAGGTTGTAGGCCGCTTGCTTGGCGCGGCGGCGGTTGGTCTCATCGATTGCGGCCGTCATCGAGTCGGTGACTGAGTCTGCGTACAT
Organism: Propionibacteriaceae bacterium; assembly: GCA_035489975.1. Taxonomy (GTDB): domain Bacteria; phylum Actinomycetota; class Actinomycetes; order Propionibacteriales; family Propionibacteriaceae; genus Microlunatus. The sequence continues at coordinate 2,728 of DATHIJ010000078.1, forward strand.
GTGGACTTCGCCGGAGACGTTACGTGCGGCCCGGCCGATGGTCTGGATCAGGCTCTTCTCGCTCCGTAAGAACCCCTCCTTGTCGGCGTCCAGGATGGCGACGAGGGACACTTCCGGAAGGTCGAGACCCTCACGGAGCAGGTTGATGCCGACCAGAACGTCGAAATCGCCGGTCCGCAGCTCACGCAGCAACTGAATGCGCTGCAGCGTGTCCACCTCGGAGTGCAGGTATCGGGTGCGGATGCCGTTCTCAAGGAGATAGTCGGTGAGATCCTCGGCCATCTTCTTGGTGAGCGTGGTCACCAGGACGCGCTCGCGCCGCTCGGTCCGCAACCTGATCTCAGCCATCAGATCGTCGATCTGGCCGTGGGTGGGCTTGACAATGACTTGGGGGTCCACCAGCCCAGTGGGCCGAATCAGCTGCTCGACAAATCCAGATGACTTGGCCAGCTCGTAATTCCCCGGCGTAGCCGACAGATAGATCGTCTGGCCGATGCGCTCCACGAATTCCTCGAAGCGGAGAGGTCGGTTGTCCATGGCGCTCGGCAACCGGAAGCCATGTTCTACCAGCGTCCGCTTTCGTGACATGTCACCTTCGTACATTCCTCCGATCTGAGGCACGGTTACGTGCGACTCATCGATGACCAGGAGGAAATCTGACGGGAAGTAGTCGAGGAGGCAGTTCGGCGGGCTGCCGGGCGGTCGGCCATCAATGTGTCGCGAGTAGTTCTCGATACCCGAACAGGTCCCGATCTGGCGCATCATCTCAATGTCGTAGCTGGTCCGCATCCGCAACCGCTGTGCCTCCAGCAGTCGCTGCTGTCGCTCGAGCTCTGCGAGCCGATCAGCCAGCTCGACCTCGATCCCGGCGATAGCCCGCTCCATCCGCTCCGGGCCCGCAACGTAGTGGCTAGCGGGGAAGAGATAGATCTCGCGGTCTTCGGTGACCACCTCGCCGCTGACGGGATGCAGTGTGCTCAGCTTCTCGATCTCGTCGCCGAAAAACTCCACCCTGACGGCCAACTCCTCATACATCGGGAACACCTCGAGGGTGTCCCCGCGCACTCGGAACGTGCCGCGGCTGCCCGAAAGGTCGTTGCGCGCGTACTGCACACCGACCAGCCGGCGCAGCAGGGCGTCCCGGTCGAGCTCCTGGCCGACTTGGAGCTTGATCATCCGGCCGACGTACTCCTGTGGCGTACCGAGACCGTAAATGGCCGACACCGTAGCGACGACGATGACGTCACGACGAGTGAGCAAGGAGTTCGTCGCCGAATGTCGTAGCCGCTCGACTTCCTCATTGAGCGAGGAGTCCTTTTCGATGTAAGTGTCGGTCTGGGGTACGTACGCCTCAGGTTGGTAATAGTCGTAATAGGACACGAAGTACTCGACAGCGTTTCTAGGGAAGAACTGCCGGAGCTCATTGGCGAACTGCGCCGCCAGCGTCTTGTTGGGCTGCATGACCAAGATCGGTCGTTGCACGCGCTCCGCGAGCCAGGCGATAGTGGCTGTCTTGCCAGTGCCCGTGGCACCTAGCAGGACGACGTCTTGTTCACCGCTGATCATCCGACGCTCTAGCTGGTCGATCGCCTGGGGCTGATCCCCGGACGGCGCGAAGTCGCTCTCCACCTTGAACGGCGCGACTGCCCGCTGAAGGTCTTCAATCGGACGCATGGCGCGAGCCTACGTGGCCGCTCTGACAAGGATTGCGAGCGTCGGTGAAATCGCGCCCCCTGGCTGGGACTAGTGAGCGAGCAGGTTTCTAGCCGGCAACCTGACTCTTCAGCATTGAGTTGACCATCGCTGTGAAGTCCTTGTTCAGCTGCTCGGTGTCGGCGTTTGGTGTGAAATACGCCGTGCCGATGACCGTCACACCGTCGCTCTGCCGGACCGAAACCAGCGAGAACAAGTACAGCTTTGTCGTGCCCTGGCCACCGCTCACGGTCACCTGGGCAACACAGGTCGCCGCCTTGAGGCTGCTGGTGCCCACGTTGGCATCTTTCGAATCCTGGAACTGCCCGTTCGACGTGCCTTCGGCGATATTCCGGTGCCACGCATCACATAGCTGGCCAGGGTTGGTGGATTGCGAAGTCTGCAGCGACTGACCGAGAAACACACTCTTCCCATCGGACAGCTGCGCCACGTTGTCGCCGGCCTTCTTGACCTCCCAGCCTGCGGCAGGTTGGAGCTCGATCCCGTTGCCGAGATTGATGGCACCGCGGGTCGGCGGTTGCGAGGTCGGTGTCGGCTGCGGCGCGGCGGTCGTTGGCCGCGCTGTGGGCTCCGGGGTTGGTTGCTCTGTCGGCGGTACCGGCTGGCTCGGAGT
>DATHIJ010000079.1:0-3684 GCA_035489975.1 Propionibacteriaceae bacterium
GCTAGGTCCGCAGCGCCGACGCCGAGTTGGTTGATGAGCACGCCGGGCTCCGATTCGCGTACCAGGACGCGTAGGCACTGGACCCAGGGCCAGTACGCCGGAGCACCGCCAGATTCCCAGCAACGACCGAACAACACCCGAACATCGTGCTCGGCGACGCGCGCAGCGAAGTGCTCAATAAGTGCAGTCTTGCCGATCCCTGGCTTGCCACTGATCAGGAACAGGGAGCTGTGGCCTCTTTGCACGTCGTCCAGGCCGCGCCGGAGGTCGGCGAGTTCCCGGTCGCGGCCCACGAAGGCACCGGTCAGCTCGATCACCTCCGCAGCGCTGGCTGGTGGAGGCGTCCAGGCGAGGGTTGGGTCCTGGTTGAGTACGCGGCTTGCAAGTAAGCGCAGCTCTGGACCAGGCTCGATGCCTAGATCGTCAACCAAGCGGTCGCGTGAGCGCCGGTAGACGTCCAGTGCCTCCGCCTGGCGGCCGGAGCGGTAGAGAGCCAGCATGAGCCGACCGCACAACCGCTCACGATAAGGGTGGCGGTCGGTCAAGACCTCGAGTTCGCCGACGAGATCTGCATGACGCCCGAGCGCCAGGTCTGCCTCGATTCGCTCCTCTAAACAGGACAGCCGCAGCTCCTCAAGCCGTCCGGCTTCAGCCTGCGCGAAGGGCTCATACATCACGTCGGCGAGGGCTGGTCCTCCCCAGAGCGTTAGTGCAGTGCGCAGTAAAACAGCGGCCCGACCAGGGTCGCCGTTGGCGAGTGCCTGCTTGCCCTGTGCAACCAACCTTTCAAAGCGCTGCAGGTCGAGCTCGCCGTCTTGGACGCGAATGAGGTAGCCAGGCGGACGCGTCTCCAACACTCCGGCACCGAGGATCTGGCGCAGCCTCGAGACGGAGACCTGAAGCGCCTTGCGAGCCGTTGCCGGCGCGGTCTCGCCCCAGAGCACGTCAATGATCCGTTCGGCGGATATGACCTCATTGGCGTGAAGGAGAAGCAGGCAAACAAGCACTTTCTGGCGGTGCCCGCCGACGTCCAGCGCACGGCCCTCGCGGCTCACTTGGAGGGGCCCGAGAATCCGAAAGTCCACGGAGTCCCTCTCTGAAGAGCCAGCATGCAAACCACGCGCGGAACCGCGCGCCCTGGCCAACGCGGCCAATCAGAGCTCGAAGCAGGACGAGTCGTCCGCAGCGATTACCGAATTGTAGGCGCGTTGAAACCGTCCACAGCAACGCTTATCTCGTTGCCACCTACACCCAAGGAGTGATCATGACCGCGACTGAAACCCCCACAATCCAGACGGAGAGTAGTCCACCGCCCGCAGCTCCGCCTGCACCTCGACGGCGCCGGCGTGTGTTACTTGGGGCGGGACTTGCTGTCCTCGCCGTCGTCGCGCTCATCGCATGGCTGCTTGCGATGAGCTCAGAGACCCAGACGCGCCCAGTTGCGCCGGCCTCGGCCGTGGCACCACCGCAGCAAGCGGAGTCGGCTGCGGGTCAGGCCAGCGCAGGTTCGAACGCGGGGGCCGTCGAGTCCTCAGACTCGTACGCCCAGTTCTGCCAGAACAGTCCCGTGTTATGCAGTCCCGCGCCGCCCCCAGCCCCAAACGCCGGCTACGTGCAGTTCTGCCATAACAGCCCCGCACTCTGCACGGTGGCGAAACCCAACTAACCCAACCGGCTTGATGAGGGCGTTTCTGCGCACAAAACCACGAATGTCGCCGATTTCAGGCGAATCGGACTTCATATGCGGCCTCGTGCGGAGAAACGCTCGCGTCGTCCCGATTGTGAAGGATCAGCAGTAGCGGTCTTGGCTAGTCGACGGCCTCGCGTCCGCGCTGGACCAGCTGGGGATCAGGGGCGTAGACGATCTCCGGATTCTTGTCCTCATAGTCGAACTGGTGAAGGAAGTGGCGCATCGCGTTGATCCGGGCACGCTTCTTGTCGTTGCTCTTGATGGCAGTCCAGCGCGCGTAGTCAGTGTCGGTCGTCAGCAGCATCGCTTCTTTGGCTTTGGTGTAGTCGTCCCAGCGGTCCAGGGATTGCAGGTCCATCGGCGAGAGCTTCCAGCGCCGCACCGGGTCGATTTGACGGATGGCGAACCGGGTGCGCTGCTCTTGCTGGGTGACCGAGAACCAGAGCTTGGTTAACGAGAAGCCGCTCTCGACCAGCATTTCTTCAAACAAGGGTGCATGGCGCAGGAATTGGCTGTACTCCTCGCCAGAACAGAAGCCCATGACTTTCTCGACCCCGGCCCGGTTGTACCAGGAGCGGTCGAAGAGCACGATCTCGCCAGCGGTTGGCAAGTGGGCAACATAGCGATGGAAGTACCACTGGCCTTGTTCAGTCTCAGTCGGCTTGGTCAAGGCGACGACACGGGCCGCACGCGGATTGAGATGCTCCATGAACCGCTTGATCGTGCCGCCCTTGCCAGCTGCATCGCGCCCCTCGAACAAGATCACATGCTTGGCGCCAGTCTCCTGTGACCAGTCCTGAAACTTCAACAGCTCGATCTGGAGGGCGTACTTCTCTTGTTCGTAATCGTCGCGATCCATCCGCTCCTCATACGGATAGTCCGCACGCCACGTTTCGATCGGATTGCCGCCTGGATCGATCAGATCAGGGTCAGAGCCATGTTCGTCGTGGCGAACTGTGTAGCCGTCACGAATGAGCTCCTCAAGGTATTCACGGTAGTTCTCGCGGATCATTTTGCTGCTCCTCGTCGGTTGGCATTGGGATCCGCAAGGCGGATACGCCACTCAAGTCCAACCACAGTGCGTCGGGCGTACGTACCAGCCGCAACAGCACACCCTCACAGCTCGGGCAGCGTCCCACAAACCCCGGATCGGGGCCGTACACCCGGATCGTGGCCACTTGTGAGGTTGTTCCGCAGCTGCGGCATCGGCCGGCTGCCGTCGTCAGCTCAACGGCGAACACCTCCGACAGTGGACCGGCCAAGGTGTTCCCGTCGTAAACCGCCGTTTGCTCAGTCATGTCTCAGTCACCTCATGATCATGGACCAGTCGGCCCGAACCGTTCTGTTCGGATCCGCGTCGGGTTGTGCCCTAGGTCGATTAATAGATCCGCCACCGTCTCGACGAATGGCGTAGGCCCACAGACGTAGCAGCTCGGCTCGACGTCAGCGGGCCAGCCGTAGGTGAGGAGATCCTTCGCGTTGATCCGCCCGGTCGGGCGCGTTTCGCCCGCGGGCGCTGTACGCGTGTAGAGAAACGCGACGTCGAGCCCGCCGTCCTCAGTCACCCGCCGCCCAAGCTCTTGGTTGTAGATCCGATCTTCGGGATTGCGTACCGAATAAAGGAGCCGGAACGATGTGGGGCTGACTCCGTCGCGAGTCCGGATCATCGCCATCAGCGGTACCACGCCGGACCCGCCCCCCACCAGGAGTACCGGACCGCTATCGCCCGGACTCCACACGAACCAACCGCCGACGGGTCCCCGCACCTCGACGGTGTCGCCGGAGCTAGCGTCCTCGCAAAGGTAGGTCGAAACTTCGCCATCGGGCACCACCTGTGCGGTGATCTCGATCTGGTCGCCGGCGGCTGGTGCGGCGAGCGAGTAACTCCGAGCCGCCTGGTAGCCGTCGTCTGCGGTTAGGCGTACGTCGATGTGCTGCCCCGCCAGGTGTCCCGGCCACCCGGGCACCTGGAGAACCAGGGTGCAAGCGCTCTC
>DATHIJ010000080.1:0-3924 GCA_035489975.1 Propionibacteriaceae bacterium
TCATCGTTTGGTCGTCCTCAGAGCTTGATCTCGATGTCGACGCCTGCTGGCAGGTCAAGCCGCATCAAGGAGTCGACGGTCTTGGGAGTCGGGTCGATGATGTCGATGAGACGCTTGTGCGTCCGCATCTCGAAGTGCTCCCGGCTGTCCTTGTACTTGTGCGGGGAGCGGATGACGCAGAACACGTTCTTCTCCGTCGGCAATGGCACCGGGCCGGCAACCTTGGCGCCCGTACGGGTCACCGTGTCGACGATTTTGCGCGCCGACGAGTCGATGACCTCGTGATCGTAGGCCTTGAGCCTGATGCGGATCTTTTGTCCCGCCACTGTTCGTCCTTCTTCTCGTCCGTTTGCCGCGGGTAGCTGGGCCACCCATGGAGCTTCCCGGCATGGTGTTCTGCTGTCTTGTGTTACGGGCTGGTGGGCCCGCTGGTTGTTGCTTGCTCGCGGGCCAGCACCCGCTGCTCCGACCCCCGTGGTCGGGCGTGTCGACCAGCGTTCGGCACACCACACCCATCACTTGCGTGCTGAGGAGGTGGCCCGGCCCTGGACCGTGCGTCCAGGCAACCGAGCAATCAAGGGTCTCGCGGTTCGGCGACCTCGCGACCAGGCTGAAAATCAGGCCCGACCGGCATGGCTCACCCCGGCAACCCCTTCGGAGCAACCTAACGATTCTGTCAGAGACCCTTGGCTAGATCAAATCTGATCGAGCACGCCACCTCCGTCGCCAACCCCAACCGGGGTCGCAGTGATCTTCTGCGAAGCGTGCCGCAGCTGCCAGACCACCGAACTGCCAAAGGACCAGCACAGTAAGGCAAGCGCAGCGACCAGGAACGCGGTTGCCACCCACTGCTCGCCAGGCGTCAGTCCGTAGGCCAACACGGCAAGTAATGCCACCGCCTGCACGACTGCGATCACCTTCCCTGAGAACCGGTACGGCAGCGGGGTGCGCAAGGCGGGCACGACGAGAGAGGCTGCGACATAGCCGTACCGCAGCGCAGGGATCGCCAATACCCACCAGCCGGCCAACCCGAGTGCCGCAACGGCAACACTCAGCACCACCAACATCGCCGCGTCGGTCTCGACGTCGAATCGTGCTCCGAAGGCGCTGGCCTCTCTCCTCGCCCTCGCGACCCGGCCGTCTACACCGTCGAGCAGCAGGCACAGCGTCCCCATGGCGATCATGACAACCAATGCGTGCCGCTCGAGCCCGCCTACCAAGGCCTGCAACGAAAGGCCCGCCAGAAAACAGATGCCCAGGCCTCGTACCAGGGTCACCACATCTGCGATGTGGAAGGTTCTCGCGCGAGAATGCCGCGCTACCAACGTGGCCAGCACCAGAAAGCAGAATCCTGCGGTAGATGCCGAGAGCCAGCTAAGCTGCCAACCCAATAGGGCGGCCCCGAGGACAATCGGCCAACACGCCGCGAGCAGCCAGTACTCCGAAGTGCCCCGCCTGCCCGTCCACACCAGCGGCGTCACCAATGTTTTCATCACCCACTCAGACGACCCATGAGCCTGACAAGTTCAGCCTCTCAGTCCAAACCGATGATGGACGCCGAATAGCATCGGCGAGTGCCATCATCAGTCTCCTCCCCTGTGACCACTAGGCTCCCAGGGGTGAGAAGCGGGCTGCGATGAAGATGCGGGCCGGAGTCGCCGCTGGGCATCCGTCGACCGCGCAGGCGGGGGCTGACATACTCTCCCGCGGCGGCAGCGCGGTCGATGCTGCGGTCGCGATGATGTTGGTGAGCTGTGCGGCTGAGACGATCTTCACCGGACTCGGTGGCGGTGGTTTTGCAACGGTCTACGACGCCACCAATACCCAGGTGCGCTGTTTGGACTTCTTCGTTGGCGTCCCCGGCCTCGGAGGCAAGCGCCCGAGTCCAGCCACATCGATTGAAGTGATCTTCATCGGGCAGCACGTGCCGTACGAGATCGGGCCCGCTACGGTTGCCGTGCCGGGAGTTCCAGCCGGTGCCCACTATCTGTGGCAGAGATGGGGGCGGCTCCCCTGGGCCGCCGTCACCACACCAGGCAGAGAGGCGTCTTACGGCACCCCTTTTCCAGCAATGCACGCCCAGGTGCTCCCGCGGGTCGCGGCGGCGATGTGTGTCGGGGAAGGCGTTGAGGTCTACCAGCGTTTGGACGGCTCCTACCTGCAAGCCGGGGACCCACTGCGGCATCCTGATCATCACCGAGCCTACGAGCTGATGCTGCGGGATCCACGCGCGTTCTATCACGGCGCGTACGCAGATGCGCTGGTCGTCGCCGTCTCCAACGGAGGCGCTCTGAGCCAGGAAGACCTGGATGCGTATCACGTGATCGAGTCAACTCCGCGGGCAGTTCGGGTGAACGACTTCACGGTGCACGCACGCGGTAGTGATCTTGATGATCTGCTCGGCACGATGGAGCGGGTAGCGCCGGTGGTGCACGGGGATCCCACAACGGATGCCGGCTCGGCGGCAGCGTTGATTGACGCCTTGCGAGCACCAGTCAAGCGGGCCGAGACGACCAACATCGTTGCCGTCGACGAGCACGGCAACGGCTGTGTGATCACCACCAGCCTGGGACTCGGCTCCGGAGTCTGGGTGCCGGGCTATGGCGTCCATCTCAATTCGATGTTGGGTGAAGGCGAGCTGGTACGAGGGCTGGTGCACCCCGGCGTCCGAATGGGCTCGATGATGTCGCCGCTGATCGCGCTAGATGATCATGGCCAGCTAGCGGCCATCGCCGGCGCGGCTGGCGGCAGCCGGATCCGCCCAGCTCTGGTGCAGGTCGTGCTGCGCATGCTGCGAGGTGCTGGGCCGCAGGAAGCGATCGACGCACCTCGGCTCGCTGCGCTGCCAGATCTGGTCAGGGTGGAGCCCGGCTTCTTCTCAGCGGTGATCAGGTTACTGGAGGAGGATGGCTACCGGACAGTGATCGCTGACCATCGAGACCCTTACTTCGGCGGAGTGTCGGCACTCAGTCCGCTGGGTGGCGGGGCCGATCCACGTCGCAGTGGCTTCGTGATCATGCTGTGACCCCCTCTAACTCCCTTTAACTCCGGCTGCATAGGGTCGGGCAAGTGATGATCCCCACCTCCACGTACCGCCTGCAAGTCAACCGCAGATTCACTTTGGACGATGCCGCCCGAATCATCGGCTACCTCGACGAGCTGGGCGTTGCGGCGGTGTATCTGTCACCGATCCTGCAGTCGACGATCGGTTCTGACCATGGTTACGACACAACCGATGTCTCCCAGGTCGATCAGGATCGGGGCGGGGCGGAGGCGCTGGAGCGGCTCATGACCAGTGCCCGGCTGGCTGGGCTCGGTGTAGTCATCGACATTGTGCCGAACCACCTCGGCATTGCGCACCCGATCGAGAACCCAGCCTGGTGGGATGTCCTGCGACTAGGCAGGGATTCCCCGTACGCGCAATGGTTCGACATTGACTGGAGCCAGGGCCGGATCGTTGTCCCGGTCCTCGGTGATGATCCCCGGTTGACCGTGGTCGATGGCGAGTTGCGTTACTTCGAGCATCGTTTTCCGCTCGCTCCCGGGAGCTGGTCTGAGGGCGACGATGTCGCAGCCGTGCATGATCGGCAGCACTACCAGCTGATCCACCACTCACGTGGCAACCGTGAGATCAACTACCGCCGATTCTTCGCCATCACCACACTCGCCGGCGTACGAGTCGAGGATTCTCAGGTCTTTTCAGCTACGCACAAGCTCATCCGAGATTGGTGCGAGGCAGGCGTGGCCGGGCTGCGTGTCGACCACCCCGACGGCCTGCGCGATCCGCTCGGCTACCTGCAGCAGCTGCGATCGTTTGCGGCAGAGCAGTGGATCACAGTTGAGAAGATCCTCGAGGCGGCTGAGGAGTTGCCGAGGACATGGCCAGTTGCCGGCACTACCGGATACGACGCGATGCGCGAGGTG
>DATHIJ010000081.1:0-3044 GCA_035489975.1 Propionibacteriaceae bacterium
CTGCCGTCTTCTGGCCTGACCGCAAACTTCCGACTGCGCAGCACCTCATTGCATAAGGCGTGGCTGGTGGTGGTGTAGTTACCGAGCCGAGTCGGCAGCATCGGGCCCTGGGCCCGCATCTCCTCATAGATCTGGTACGGATCGGTGTGGTGGTCCGGTAGCACGAGGCGGCTGAAGAGATCGCCGCGGACATGAGCCGAATAGAGTATCCGCGCTCGTTCCCGATACATCCCGCTAAGGAACTTGGCTGCCTGGACCGCCTTTGTTGCGGTGCTCATCTGGACAACTACTCCATGATCATCCAGGTCCGGTCATCGGGTTGATGCGTACGATCTGGCCCTCACAGCTCGCCACTACCTCGGCGGCAACCTCACCTTGAGTGATATGCCCAATAGCCGGATTGTCTCCGCCCGGCACGTTGGCAAAACGCACACCCATCGGACCATCCCCGCAGACATAGCGCCAAAGCTCTGCACTGTCGGTTATGCCGAGGCCAAGGAGCACATTCGCGCGGCCATCGAACCTGTTACTGCCCGCCACGACGATGACCTCACCGTACTCGGCGGCGACGATGCGTCCGGAGATCTTGGCACCCTCAGGTGTGTATGCCCTGACAGGTGATAGCGAGACATCGAGCTCCCGGGTCGACAGCTGCTGGTACCCGGCGAAGGTTGTCGCAGTCCGGCAGCTGAAGCCGCTGATCACCAGGGTCTTTGCTGGTTCCCTTTGTACCGTGGCGGTTGTGGGCGGATCGAGGATCCAGGTACCGCAGGTGAAACGCACATCGTCAGCCGGGCTTTCGTAGGTCAGCTCGGTCACCCTTTTCTCTGCGACTCTGGTCGCCGGCCACCCGACGGCAGCGGTGACGATCAGGATGCCGACGACGATGAGGCAGCGGCCGATGAACCCAGCATCGCGGCGCGGCGGCCACGCCTGGTAGGCAACCCAGACAGCGACGCCCAGCAGCAGTCCGCAGATATAGAGCAGCACACTGGCTGCGGTCCAGAGAGCAGCGAGTCGCAGCGCCACCGTGTTGTCTTGCAGAGCGTACGCGGCGTGGCGCAGGTCCGGAGCGAACAACCAGCGCCCAACTGCGGTCGGGGCCGGGAGGACAATCGCGTACGCGGCGAGCAGCGGCAGCCCGCTGTGCCACCTCTTGCGAGGTAACGGGGCGAGGTTGTCGAGGAACCCGTGAAGGGACGCGTAGCCGGCACTCCACACCCACGTGATCAGCAGTAATACGCCGATGAAGGTTGATCGCACCTCGCCTTTGGCGGCGAGCCCGATAACGCTTGCCAAGGCAGCTAATAGGCCGAGTGCTGCCGGAGCGAGCATTGCCGTGCGGCCAAGCCAATGCCGGGTACGCGATAGCAAGAACAGCGCAAAGGCACACACCAGCAGCACCAGCGCCGGAAGCCCCCACTGCCCGTTCTGTGCCTGGACCTGTGGCTGGCCGTCACTGGTCAGAGCGGCGGAAGCCAGCGGAGACAGCTGAGTGAGCCAGAGTTCGTTGGCCGGGAAGGCGCTCATCTCCGGAATCCAGTAGTTGATGAAGAACACCCACTGGGCACCGAGCGAGATGACCAGAGGGATTACGGCCGCCTGCCGAATCTTTCGCGACTCCTCCGCCCGTTCGGCAGAAGATGGTGCGAGCGACCCCACTTCCGGGCGGGCAGCGCCCGGATTGGTGTACGTGATCTTGGTCACGACGGGGTGCCGCTCACGCTCATCGGATCAGCCCGTCGTGTCCGCCGCCACGAACTCGACCCGCTCATGGGGAACCAGCCGCCGTAGCGCCTCTCGATCCGATTGGCTACCAACCGACAGTCCTCGCGTACGCTCCTCGGCCGATTGCAGCGCATAGTCGACGCCGATCCGCAGGACCGAGTCATCATCGACCGATCGAACCGATACCAATCGACCGGGACTGCCGTCGACCTGCTTGAACCAGGCGCGAACCAGATCCTCGAAGGAATCTGCGACGGCGGCCACAAAATGCAGATTGCGATCGTCGAGGTAACTGCCAAATGCTTCGCGGAGCCGGCTTCCTTCATAAGCGCCGGGCTCCCGATTTACTACGGCAACTACAGTTGCCGACTTCCCGACCCTGGCACCGGCAATCGCTCGAAGTTCCGGCTCTGCGTAGCGGCGCCAGATCCGACGCAGTCCAGCGTCCATGGTCAATTCGGCCACGAACGCCGCCGGGGTTCGCGCCGGGAGAGCCGCAGCAGGTTCCGGCTTGAACGCTGAGGCTGTTTGGTCCTTCTTTGCTGAGCTTTGCTGAGCGATTGCGGCCGGAATGGCGCTGTCCTTGGGCCAGCTGACCTCGATGACTGCGAAATCGCGGCGCACCAACGCACCGCTTGCGAAGGTTTTGGGAAGCCAACGCTCGGCCATGACTTGTTGCACCGTTTGACGACGCAGGTCGGCGAGCCGGTTCATCTTGACCGCGGCATGCATCTCCATCGCCACCTCGTTCTTGACCCGCTGCAGCAGGTGGCCCTCGAGTTCGGTCCCGTATTCTGCGGCCAGACCGGCCAGGGAGGAGTATTTGTCGCGGTCTATGAGCTGAACGGTCACTCGGACCAGGCACCGCTCGATCTCGTGGCCGTCCAGCGTGAGGAGATGGTCGACCGTCACGTCAAGCTCGACGGGTGCGGTGTTGACGGCCAGCACCTGTACCGGGCGCAGTGCGGGAAGCAGTCCGGGCGTCAGGTACTCCCCGGGGAATTTGAGCCGTGGCACACTGTCCTGCTCGAAGACCACGACAACGGTGTTCTTCTGCACGCTCACCAGGTGGTCTAGCGGGTGCGGATCGCCAGTGAGCTTCATGCCCAACGCCGGCTCTTCGGCAAGACTCTTCTCCATAGGGCTGCGGTCAGTCGGAGGCTGCCGATCATTAACGACTCGACCGAACATTGAGGACCACAACTTGCCGACCACCGACGCACCTTTCGCCTCGTATCCAGTGTCTCGGCTCATGTATATCAACACCAGTGATGCGGGGGCGCGAATCTGATTTGTGTTGCCGAACGGAACATGGC
>DATHIJ010000082.1:0-6330 GCA_035489975.1 Propionibacteriaceae bacterium
CGGCTCCGTACCACACTCGCTCATCGTCACGAGCTGCTGGCGGCTGCCGAGGACCACTGACTCACCGACCTGACCTCACCTCTGTCCAGCAGCCGGTTCGAGCAGCACGCCATCAGCCGTCAGAAAAGTGGGTTAACCCACGTTGCAGTCGCGATACACACGTTGCACCGTGTGTGAGGTGTCGGGAAGGTGGGTTAACCCACTTTTCTTGACGGCTGATGGCTTGCTGCTCGAACCGGCTGCTGGACAGAGGTTAGGTCAGGTCGGTCAGTCAGTGGTCCTCGGCAGCGGCCAGCAGCTCGTGACGATGAGCGAGTGTGGTACGGAGCCGCCCGTGGCTGGCACCAAGCTCCAATTCCGCTGCGTCGATGCGGTGCCAGGCCCGCATACCGAGCGCGTGGATGCCGCGTTGCGCGAGCAGTCGGTCCAGATTTCCTGACCTGCCCTGGGCCTTGACCGCTCCATCGTGCACATCGGCGAGCAACGACGATACCGTCTCCACAGCGTCGGACTTGTTGGTGCCGATCACCCCAGTCGGTCCCCGCTTGATCCATCCGGTCACATACTCATCCGGCGAGAATCCACCGTCACGGATCACCCTGCCTTCGGCATGTGGCACCCGACCAGTCCTTTCGTCGAACGGAATACCGGGTAGCGGCAGGCCGCGATAGCCGACCGAACGCACCACAAGATCAGCGGTAAGGGTTGGTCGGCGGCCAATACCGACCACGAAGCCGTCGGAATCGATCATGGTCCGCTCCACCTCGACAGCGGTCACCCGATCACTACCGATGATCTTTATCGGTCGGCTCCAGAAGTGAAAGCTGATACGCCGGGAGGCACCACGCAAGGAGCGCGCCGCCCACTCCTGTAACACCGCAAGGTTCCGGGCAGCGACTTTGTTCTGTTGCACCACTGCCTGGCTGGACGGATCGAGCTCCAGGTCTTCAGGATCGATGATCACATCCACATCATCAAGCTGCCCCATCTCACGAAGCTCCTTGGTGGTGAATGTCGTGTACGCAGGCCCGCGCCGGCCGAGCACGTGAACGTCGGTGATGTTCTTTCGAGATAGCGATTCCAGCACCTCGTCGGCCATGTCGGTGTCGTCCAGCTGATCGGCCGTCTTGATCAACACGCGGGCAACGTCGAGGGCCACGTTGCCGATGCCAACCACCACTGCGTGGCGGGACGTGTTGATCAGTTCATCGATCTCGGCCGCTACGAGATGATCAGTGATGCTGGGCTGATCGATATCGGGATAGACATCCGGGTGACCGCAGTACCACGCCACGAGGTCGGCTGCCGCGATGCTGCCCGGCAGCTGCTCGCCAGGAATCTCCAGGCGTCGGTCGCTGCTTGCCCCGTATGCGTAGATCACAGCGTCAACGGACTCGCGGAGCTCTGCAATGCTGAGGTCGGAGCCAATGGCAACATCGCCGTAGAACCGGACGCTGGGCTTCTCCAATGTGCGCTCGAGGGTGTTGCGGATCGAGCGAATCGAGAAATGGTCGGGCGCTACGCCGTAGCGGACCAGCCCGAACGGCACTGGGAGCCGGTCGATGACGGCGACCTCAACTGCCACACCCGTTTGTTGGCTGAGGGCCTCGGCGGCGTAGATCCCTGCCGGTCCGGCTCCCACAATGGCGACGACGAGTGGTGACCGCTGGACCGGCAATTCGCTATCGATCAGCTCAACACCACCGGCTCAACCTGCGACTCCGCCACGTCCTGTTCCTGAGCTGCCGCGCTGCGACCGCCGCGGCGGCTCCGTTGGCCGCGAGGGGGGCGCTCCTCAGGCGCTCCTTCGTTGCTGTCCTCGGTAGCGTCGGACAATTGTGCGCTGTCCGCCGCCTTTTGGGAGCTGGCTTGGGCGTTGCCGCGACGATCGCGCGGACGGGAGTCACGCGCTCCACCATCGGCGTGTCTGTGCGACTCGACTGGCATGTCGTGCAGCTCGTAGCCGCGGCCGTGGCACTGCGGGCATTCGGTGCTGAACGCTTCCAGCAGCCCGGTGCCGATCCGCTTACGTGTCATCTGAACCAGACCCAAGCTTGTGATCTCGGCCACTTGGTGCCGAGTCCGGTCGCGTCCTAGACACTCAACGAGCCGGCGCAACAACAGCTCGCGGTTGTTGGGCAACACCATGTCGATGAAGTCGATCACGATGATGCCGCCGATATCACGTAGCCTGAGCTGTCGTACGATTTCCTCCGCCGCCTCCAGGTTGTTGCTGGTGACAGTTGCCTCTAGGTTGCCGCCGGTGCCGGTGAACTTGCCGGTGTTCACATCGATCACGGTCATCGCCTCAGTCCGATCGATGATCAACGAGCCGCCGGATGGCAGGAATACCTTACGCTCCAGGCCCTTCGCAATCTGCTCGTCGAGCCGGTACTCAGCAAAAAGATCAGTGTCACCTTCCCAGTGGCGGAGTCGATCATTCAAGTGCGGCGCTACATGCGAGACATATGCCTCTACTGAGTCGTACGCGTCAGTCATCCCCCCGTTGCCAGAGATGATCAACTCTGAGAAGTCTTCAGTGAAGAGGTCTCGGACAATGCGGACGGTGAGGTCGGGCTCGGCATAGAGCACCTGCGGAGCATTGCCAGCCGCGACCTTCCGCTCGATGTCCTCCCATTGCGCCTTCAGCCGATTGACATCGCGTACGAGCTCTTCTTCGCTTGCTCCCTCGGCAGCCGTGCGGACGATTACGCTGGCGGACTCGCCGACCAGGTCAGACAGGACTTCCTTGAGCCGCCGCCGTTCGATCTCGGGCAGCTTTCGAGAGATTCCCGAAAGCTGGCCGCCCGGGGAATAAACGATGTAGCGGCCCGGGATCGAGACGTGGTTGGTCAGCCTCGCCCCCTTGGCACCCACCGGATCTTTGGAGACCTGAACCAAGATCGTCTGGCCTGGTTTGAGCACCTTCTCAACCTTGCGATTCTGGCCTTCGGCGCCGAAGTAGTCCCAGTCGATCTCTCCCGCGTAGATCACTCCATTGCGACCCCGTCCGATGTCGACGAAAGCGGCCTCCATCGAGGGCAAAACGTTCTGGACACGGCCCAGGTAGACGTTGCCGATCAAGGAAGCATATGTAGCGCGGTCGACATAGTGCTCGACCAGGATGTCATCCTCGAGTACCGCGATTTGCACAAGATCATCAAGTTGCCTGATGATCATCTTGCGCACTACCGATTCGCGCCGTGCGAGGAACTCAGCCTCGCTCAGGACCGGCGTGCGACGCCGACCGGCCTCCCGACCTTCGCGTCGCCGCTGCCGCTTGGCCTCCATCCGGGTAGATCCGTCAATGCCAGAAACTTCGCTGCTGGCTTCTTGACGGCGGGGCTCGCGTACTCGGGTAACAGTGTCCATCGGGTCGTCTGGAGCCGAGGCTGCCTCCTCGCCTCGCCGCCGGCGACGACGCCGCCGTCGGCGCTGGCCTTCAGCGGTGCCTTCGGTGGTGTCGCTGATCTCCGCGCCTTCGTCTTCTTCTGGCTGCTCCGCTTCGGTGGACGCGGCCTCGTCTTCGCTGGTACGCCGACGGCGACGACCTCCGCGACGACGCCGGCGCCGGCGGCCCTCGCCAGTCTCGCCGTCGGGTGCGGTCTCCTCCGCAGCTTGTGACAAGCCCTCCTGGTCGGCCGCCGATTGCTCGAGCGCAGGCTCCTCTGCCGCAGGTTCCTTTGCCGCAGGTGCCTCAAGCTTTTCCTCGGGAGCGGCAGGGGTGACCACGTCGGCCACTGGCAGCACTTCGTCGGGCTTTGCCGCGACCTCTTCCGGCTCCGCGGAGGGCGTTGCAGCCACCTCGGACGCCGCTTCGGTCGTCATGGCCACAGCCTTCTTTAGTGTTCGCTTCCGCGGGGTTTTGACGACCTCGACGGCTCCGGGAGGCGTCTCCTCAGTCTGCTTCTTGGTTGTGCGCTTGCGCGTCGACTTCTTTGCGGCCTTCTCGGTCGGCGGAGCGACCTCGGCCCCGGTGGAATGCTCACTGACCGGCTCCAGCACGTCTCTGGCACTCTCGATCGACGGCGCATCCGGGGCTGAGGAAGGCGGCCCCGCTGGTCGGCTGGCCGCCCGGCGGCGGCGGGGGGCGGGCTGAGCTGGTGGTTCTTCGTTCGTCTGTTGTGTTGGTACGTCGGGCTCGTGGGGGTCGAGCATCAAACTCCTCTATGGCGCGTACGCGCACTTTCTCGTTCGCTGCACCGGCGCGGCCGGGCTGCGGAAGCTTACGGAATCGATGTGGTGAATCCGACCCTCCCGCGGTCAAACGCTGGCTCCGTCACACTCGAAGCCCCGCTCGTCGCGGTGGAAGATCAGCTCCACCTGCTGTCGCAACGTGTAACGCCACGCCGCGCATGTATATGCCATCGAGGCTGGACGCATCTACCGTCCAAGCCGTCTCCAGTATCACACACGTCACAGCAAGCTGGCGCAACGTGCCGCGGCGCCGGGAACTTCATGGCTGGGTGATCGCTCCGGATTCGGCGTCGAGCATGCCTTGGGTGAGTCGCGTCAGAATCGGCGCTTCCCTGGGAGCAAACTCCGGGCTTGCCACCCGCAGGCCCGCAAGCACGTCATCGGGTCGGACCAGCGGTGTCTGATGCGCCAGGGTCATGGTCAACCGACCGTTCTCGACCTCAAGGCGCACGACAGCCGCTCGGGCGTCGAACTCGCGCATTCCGTTCTTGGTCATTCGCTGCACAACCACCGTGTTCCGGGCGAGGAAGGCGTCGCGTGCGGCTTGCAGCGCTGTGACTGAATGACCTTCCAGATCCACCTGCCAGCGCGACCCGGTCAGCTCGCCTGCCAACCCCCCGGGACGTACCGCCGCGACCTCCACCACATCGAGGCCTGGCGGTAGGGCCGCGTCGAGGGCAGTTCGCACTTTGTCCGGATCGCACGCCGCCGCCAGACCGATCTCCAGATACTCCGCTTCGCTTTCCGCGCCGGTCGGAGACGCGTTCGGGTATGAGATCCGTGGATGGGGGGAGAAGCCAGACGAATACGCCATCGGCACCCCCGCTCGGCGCAGGGCTCGCTCGAACGCCCGCCCGAAGTCCCGATGGCTGGTGAAACGAGCGCGGCCGCGCTTGGCGTATTTCACCCGGAGCCACTGCACCGGCGGCGGGTGCTGCTCAGGCTGGGTGCGAGGCGCCACGTGGCCGAGCGTAACCGCCCGCGATCTCTGGTTTTGCATCACCAGTCACCCTCGAGAGCGACAATCTCGGCCTCTCGAGCTCACCGGTGATGCGAATTCAGGGAGCCTTGGACAGACCGGTGACTGGTGTCACCGGCAGAAGCGTGCGACCAGTCGGGCCGATCTGAATGGTGGTATCCAGCTGCGGGCATACCCCGCACTCGAAGCACGGCGTCCAGCGGCAGTCGTCGACCTCGACCTCATCCAAGGCGTCTTGCCAGTCCTCCCACAACCACTCCCGATCCAGACCGGCATCCAGATGATCCCAGGGCAGCAGCTCGGAGTAGTCGCGCTCGCGCGTGGTGTACCAGTCAAGATCGACTCCGCTGCCGTCCAAGCATCGCTCGGCGCAGGCGGCCCAGCGCTCGTAAGAAAAGTGCTCACTCCAGCCATCGAAGCGGCCGCCATCCCGCCAAACTGCCTCGATGATCGCGCCCACGCGACGATCGCCGCGGCTCAACAATCCTTCGATGATGCTCGGCTTCCCATCGTGATAACGGAAGCCGATCGCCCGGCCATATTCCCGATCACCACGAATCGCATCCCGCAGCTTGACCAGCCGCGCGTCCACGGTTTCACGATCACACTGCGCTGCCCACTGGAAGGGGGTGTGCGGTTTGGGCACGAAGCCACCGATGCTCACTGTGCAGCGGATATCGCGCCGACCGCTGACTTTTCGGCCGGTAGCGATCACTCGCTTGGCGAGATCCGCAATGGCGAGTACGTCTTCGTCGGTCTCGGTCGGCAGGCCACACATGAAATACAGCTTGACCTGCCGCCAGCCGTGCGAGTACGCCGCCGCGACCGTTCGGATCAGATCCTCCTCAGTGACCATCTTGTTGATCACTTTGCGCATCCGCTCGGTGCCGCCCTCCGGCGCGAAGGTGAGCCCAGAGCGCCGGCCGTTGCGGGACAGCTCGTTTGCGAGGTCGATGTTGAAGGCGTCCACCCGTGTGCTTGGCAGGGAAAGCGAGACGTTGCTGCCCTCATATCGATCGGCAAGCTGCTGAGTGATCTCGGCGATCTCGGAATGATCACTGCTGGACAGGCTCAGCAGCCCGACCTCCTCCAGTCCGGTCGACTCGATGCCGCCTTGCACCATGGCACCAATGACGTCGATACTGCGCTCCCGG
>DATHIJ010000083.1:0-4709 GCA_035489975.1 Propionibacteriaceae bacterium
AGAATCCGAGTTTTTCGGTCATCTCGCCGCTGTTGTCACGATCGCTTTTGCTGACCCTCAAGCCGCTCGGCGACGAAGACATCTCGAATCTGATGGATCGCGCACTGAGTGAGGAGCGTGGGCTGGCTGGCGAGTACCAGCTCGACCCGGATGCCCGCGCCATGATCGTGCGTCTTGCTGGAGCCGATGCGCGACGCGCGCTGACCTTCCTGGAGGAGGCCGCCGCTGGCGCATCCGCCACGGGCGAGACCATGATCACGACCGAGATGGTGGAGCGTGCTGTGGACAAGGCAGCGGTTCGCTACGACCGTGCCGGCGACCAGCACTACGACGTGATCAGCGCGTTCATCAAGTCGATTCGAGGCTCGGACGTCCAGGCGGCGCTGCACTATCTGGCACGGATGATCGCTGCGGGGGAGGACCCGCGTTTCATTGCCCGCCGGCTGGTGATCTTGGCGTCGGAGGACATCGGCCTGGCCGACCCAACAGCATTGCCAACAGCGGTAGCCGCAGCACACGCCGTCGAGTTCATCGGGATGCCCGAGGGGCGGATCAACCTGGCGCAAGCGGTCATTGCACTTTCCCTGGCGCCCAAGTCGAACGCGGTGATCAAGGCAGTCGATGCCGCGCTCGCCGATGTGAGCGCTGGCAGGATCGGCCTGGTGCCACGCCATCTGCGTGATGCTCACTATCCGGGGGCCACGCGGCACGGACATGGCCAGGACTACGCGTACGCCCACGACGAACCGCACGCCATCGCTGCCCAGCAGTACCTCCCTGAAGAGCTGGCCGGCGCGCACTACTACGTTCCCACCGAGTACGGGGCCGAGGCCGTGATGCTGACCAGGCTGGCGCGCATCGAGGAGCTGTTGGGTCGCGCTGATGAGTAGTCTCCTGCGCCAGGACACCAGAGGGTGCTGGAAATCCCGGCATTGCCCGGGTAGGAGCAGGGTAAGGTCGCATAGGCACGCCGCGTGACCGCTCCGCACTCACCACCAACCAGAAGGAAATCCGATGTCCGTAGGGGAGATCGCAGGCCTGATCGCCGCCGTTGCATTCGTTGCCCTGGTGGCCTTGACGGCCGTGCCGCTACTCAAGCTGGGGCGGGTCCTGGAGGAGGTCCGGCTGGCGGTGCGTGACATCGGCCACGAGTCGGTGCCGATTCTGACCGAGCTGCGCGGCACCGTCCGCGCAACCAACGATGAGCTGGTCAAGCTCGCCGTCGTGACCGAGGATGCCGCCAAGGTGAGCCGCAATGCGACGGTAGTCAGCGAGAACGCGGCGCAGATGACAACTCTGTTCTCCGCGACCCTTGGTGGGCCGCTGGTCAAAACTGCCGCATTCAGCTACGGCGTACGCAAGGCGATACGCGGCAACGGCTCACGCCGCAAGGCGAAGCGGAGTACTTGATGTTGCGGCGCTTCTTCTGGTTCGCCATCGGTGCGGGCGTCGCGGTGTTCGTTTCGGTCAAAATCCGGGGCTACATCAAGAAGACAAGTCCGGAGGCCATCGGCCGTCGAGTTGCCGAATCCGCGAGCGGCGTAAGCCAGTCGGCCCAAGGGTTCGTCGATCGCTTACGAGCCGGGATGGCCGAGCGCGAAACAGAGCTCCGCGAGTCGCTCGGCCTACCCGATGAGCAACCCCCTCGACGCTAGCCCGTACTCGATTCACCACCCAAGGACCACGTTATGAAAACCGCCGAGATTCGGCGCCGCTTCCTGGATTTCTTCGCGTCCCGTGATCACGAAGTCGTGCCGTCCGCACCGCTGTTGTACAACGATCCCACTCTGTTGTTCGTCAATGCCGGCATGGTGCCCTTCAAGCGGTACTTCACCGGAGCTGAAACGCCGCCTTTCGACCGCGCAGCAAGTGTGCAGAAGTGCGTTCGGACCCTGGACATCGACGAAGTCGGCAAGACAACCAGGCATGCCACGTTCTTCCAGATGAACGGGAACTTCTCCTTCGGCGACTACTTCAAAGCTGAGGCGATTCGGTACGCCTGGGATCTGGTCACCGGTTCGCAAGAGGCTGGCGGCTACGGGTTTGACCCGAACAAGATCTGGGTCACCGTCTTGTATTCCGACGACGAGGCCGCAGCGTTGTGGGAAAGCATCGCCGGACTCCCACCGGAGCGCATTCAACGCCGCGGCCTGCTCGACAACTACTGGCACATGGGCGTGCCGGGCCCTGGTGGACCGTGCAGCGAGATCTGGGTCGACCGTGGTCCGGAGTATGGCCCAGACGGGGGGCCGATTGTCGACGAGGATCGCTTCCTGGAGATCTGGAATCTGGTCTTCATGCAGGAGGAGCTATCCACGATCCGGAAGAAAGACGACTTCGATGTGGCGCGTTCGCTGCCGCGTAAGAACATCGACACTGGCATGGGTCTGGAACGGGTTGCCTACCTCTTGCAGGGAGTCGACAACCTCTACGAGATAGACCAGGTCTACCCGGTGATCGACCACGCGGCGCAGCTGGCGGGAAAGCGCTACGGCGAGCAGCAGGAGGCTGATGTGCGGCTGCGCGTGGTCGGGGATCACATCCGATCTGGCCTCATGTTGATCACCGATGGCGTGACACCAGGCAACGAAGCGCGCGGCTACGTGCTCCGCCGGCTGCTGCGACGTGTCGTGCGCGCCATGCGGCTGCTGGGCGTGAGCGAGCCGGTATTGCCCCACCTGTTGCCGATCAGCCGCGACCTGATGGCCGAGTCGTACCCCGAAGTCGCCTCCGACTGGGCACGGATCTCCCAGATCGCGTACGCCGAAGAGGATGCCTTCCGGCGAACGCTGGCCACCGGTACCCAGATCTTCGACCTTGCAGTAGCTGATGCCAAGCGAGAGCAGCAAACCGTCCTCAGCAGCGAGCGGGCGTTCCAGCTGCATGACACGTACGGTTTCCCGATCGATCTGACTCTGGAGATGGCTACCGAGCAGGGCCTGAGCGTCGATGAGGCAGGTTTCCGTCGGCTGATGCAGGAGCAGAAGGACCGTGCCAAGGCTGACGCCAAGTCCAAGAAGGCAGGCGCTCAGGCGGTGGAGATCTACCGCGAATTGCGCGCACTTGGACCAACCCCGTTCACCGGTTACACCGAGCTCGGCACCGAGTCGAAGGTCCGAGGCATCGTCGTCGACGGGTTGCTCGCGGAGGCCGCCGAGGAGGGCGAGCTGGTCGAGGTTGTCCTGGAGCAGACGCCGTTCTACGCCGAGTCGGGCGGCCAGGACTCCGACGCCGGCCGGATCATCGGCGACGGCGTGGAGCTGGAGGTCGTCGATGTGCAGCGCCCCGTGAAGGGCCTCATCGTGCACCGGGTTCGGGTCAAAGAGGGCGAACTGCTGAGTGGCGCTCAGGTGTTGGCTGCAGTTGATGGTGAATGGCGGCTTGGGGCCTGCCAGGCACATTCGGGAACTCATGTGATGCACGCAGCGCTCCGGCAGGTGCTCGGCCCGACGGCGCTGCAGAGCGGCTCGTACAACAAACCGGGCTACCTGCGGCTCGACTTCGCCTGGCAGAGCGGACTGAGCAAGCAGATCCGGGCCGATGTCGAGGAGGCGGCGAACCAGGGGATCCGCAAGGACCTGAACGTCTCCGCGAGCATCATGCCGCTGACCAAAGCCCGCGAGATCGGTGCGCTGGCCCTGTTCGGCGAGACCTACGACGAGCAGGCGGTCCGGGTCGTCGAGATGGGCGGTCCGTGGTCCCGGGAGCTGTGCGGCGGTACCCACGTACAACACACCTCCCAGATCGGACTGGTCACCATCACCGGCGAGTCCAGCGTGGGGTCAGGCCTCCGTCGCGTGGAGGCGTTTGTCGGCATCGAGGCTTTCCGCTACCTCGCCAAGGAGCGGTCACTGGTCATGGAACTCAGCGACGCGCTCAGGGTGCAGCCCGAGCAGCTCCCCGATCGGATCAACAAGCTCGTTGCGCAGCTCAAGGAGGCCGAGAAGCGGATCGCTGATCTCAGGAGCCAGACCGTCCTGTCCGATGTCGGCAACATCGTCGCCAAGAGCCATGACATGTGGGGGATTGGCTACATTGCGCACCACGCTGACGGCCTGTCCGGCAATGACCTGCGATCCCTGGCTCTCGAAATCCGCAACCGCGTCCAAGACACCGCATCAGTGGTGGCCCTGGTCGGCGGGGCGGCCGACAAGCCGAGCGTTGTCATCGTGACGACCCAGGGTGCCCGCGACCGTGGTCTGGACGCCAGCGAGCTGGTACGTGTTGCCAGCGACACCCTCGGAGGTCGCGGTGGTGGCAAGGCCGACATCGCTCAAGGCGGCGGCACCGACGGTAGTCGCGCGGAAGATGCCCTCAAAGCCGTGGAGTACGCCATCGGGCACGCGCTGCAGTCCTGAGGCCGCGCGGTCTTCCTTCGGCGCAGGGCTCGGCACCGGGCCAGCGAAAACGTGGTGGTTGAGTTTGGTGGGCCGGCAGACCTTGTACAGCTTGAGTTTCAAGCATCTTAGGTTTTCGCTAGCCCGCTGCCGAGCCCTGCGCCTGCGCGGAGTTGCGCGGCTTCAAGGCTGCAGCGTCTGCCGAGGCGGGGGCACGGCTTCAGGTCACGTGCGTCGCGCGGCTCCAGGGAGCCGCCGCTTGCGATATCGGCCTTGAGGGTCCCGGCTGGACAAGCAGGGTGGTCGGGGACGCTCTTGGGTGTCGGGAAAACCTAAGATGCTTGAAACCCCGGATGCGCTCAACCTTCCGTG
>DATHIJ010000084.1:0-2974 GCA_035489975.1 Propionibacteriaceae bacterium
CTCGCTGCCGCGGAGCGGAGTGCGCTGGTGACAGTCACCCAATAATCCGCATCCGGCAGCACCGAGACCGCGGAGCTGAACGCCGACATCGTCCTCGCCAGGCAGCGCGATCGGCTGCACGTGTTCACCGGCGACCCGGAAGCTCCCGAGCGGCTGGCTCCTGCGGGCTCGACGAAGTCGAGGTACTCGAGCTCATCCGAAGCCTCGCGGGACCGGATCTTCATGGCAGCGGCGACAGCCAGTCGAACGCCCAGCCCACCCGATCGGGGCGCATCGCCAAACTTCGCGGAACGATCATGAGACGCCTCCGACTTGTCAGCGTCTCAGAGGGCTATAGCAAGCTGAGCCGCTGACAAAGTCGGGGTTATGGACCGGTGCTAGCGGCGCTCCGCCGGCTCGGAGTTACCGAAGACGCCCTTTGCCTCTTCACGGGCGTGCTTGTCCAGTTTGATTGCTTCGGCACTCATCTCGGCCAGGCCGTTAGCCTTCAGCCGGACGACGTTGACCAGCTCCTCCTTCTCCTGCTCACCGCCTGAGTAGTTGGGCTCTGTTGCGATATGGCCCACGCCCGGACCGTAGTACTTGAACTCGCTTCCGTCCTCCAAGATGGCGAGGGACTTGAAGCACTCGAACGGCACGCACTTACGATCGCCCACCTTGGCGACCTCGGCGCGTATGGTCTCCCGCCCAGTGGAAGCTTCGACGTACTTCATGCCCGCCTTTGGGTCAGCCAGCATCAAGACACCCGGCTTCGCACCCCTCTTGCCAGCGAGCCAGGCGTCGACGGCGTTGACGAATTGGCCGCCCTCGTAGATCTCGGTGTATGACCCGAGGTACCAGACATTGCCGTACTTGTCCTGAGCCACGTAGTCGAGCGCGGTCTCACCGACCTGGCCCGCGTCAAGATCTTGGTCCAAGACCAGCACCGTACGGACACCGTTCACAACCTTCGTGACGTCGGTGACTGTGATGCGTCGCTGGTGGGTGAGCTTTCTGCTCCCTCGATTCAGCGAGCCATTTCTCAGCGATTGAGTTCCGGGCACCAGTGGATACCAGCTGTTCTGATCACCGGTGGGATCCCCGAAGTCCTTCGGGTCGAACTTCTCGTAGTTCGCGTTGACCTTCTGCGCTGCCGTCTCGCTCGGTGTGGGAGACGGGCTGGGCGAGGGTGTCGGTGCGGCAACCTGCGTTGGCGGGGGACTCTCCGACGGCGAAGGCGCCGTCTCCGGCGACGACTCTGCAGTACAAGCTGCCGTCGCGGTTGCCACGACGAAAGCAGCGGCGACGGCTAGGGCCTTTCGACGAAAGCGGACAGGCGCACGCATTGCGCAGACGATAACACCGAGGGCTGAAGTGCCAGCAGAGATGCGAGTGTCATTCGATTGGCTACTCATCACGCAATAACTCCCCAGGAGGTAGTCGACGAATAAGGGTGGTGGCCGCCAAGGATGCGATCACAGCCACAGCGAGTACAAGCGCGACCAGCACGACAATGTCGTTCCGTGGCAAGACGACTTCCGGGCGTAATACGAAAAGGGGGCGCAGTACGGTCACCAGGAAGTACGCCATACCGGCGCCGACGAGAGCACCGAGGGCCGTTCCGGCTACCGCTACCCCTACAGATTCAGTGACCAGCAGCGACCGGATTTTTCCGATCCGCATGCCTTGGGCGCGCAGGGTGACGTATTCACGCCTCCGCTGCAGTAAAAGTCCGAAGACGAAGATCGTGATCGCCGTGGCCGCCATCGCCAAGCCGTAAGCAGAGTCCAGAGTGAGTAGGCCGCGGATATTCAACGCCGCCAGGCTTGATTGATCTTTGTCGAGTGCGGTTGCCCGCGTGTCGATTTGCAGTGCATCGGTTGTACCGGGACCTCCTTGTAGTCCGGCGACGGCTTGATCCAGGGCGGCATCGCTCGGGTCCGTGGTCTGCGCCAGGAAGAAGGTGGCGTTGGTCGATGGAATGAGCTGCATCTGACGTTGGATGTTGACAATGAGATCCACGCCTTCAGGGAAGCCAGGAACGCGCTCGAAGAGTCCGATGACTCTCATCTTGGACAGCCGCTGCTCTTTCGTGGCCCGTGCGAAGAGCACCTTTACGTCGTCGCCCGGTTCAACATCGAGGCGATCGGCGAGCTCAATGCCCAGGAACACACCGTCCGGCTGGCGCTGCAGCGTTTCCATCGCACTGGCCGCCGTGGTCCCGACAAAATGGGAGTCAACGAGCGGAGCAACCTGTCCGAATGCGGCGGGATCGATCGCAGCCATGTTCCCCGCATCCTCGTTCAGCTCGCTTTCTACAAGAGCGTTCAGCAGCCCATAGACCACCGGCGTCGCTGTTTGGATGCCAGGGAGCTTGAGCTTCTCGGCGTACGCAGGGGGATGTTCAAGAGCGCTGATTGGTGCAGGTGTCACGCGAACGTCCGAACCCACCACGAATCTCGCGTCACGAGCCTTCGCTTGGTTGTAGGACGCGCTGAAGGACGCAACGCTGGTCCCGAGGGCGACGATCAAGCCCACCATGATCACCGCGGAGGCTGCGGCCCAGGAGCGACGGCGGATGCTGCGAGTGAGAAGACCGCGGAGCGGCCGGCCGAACCGGTGCTGGCGGGGGAGCGGCAGGTGGGCGAACACTCGCTCGACGATCCTGCCCAACACCAGAACACCGCCGAGCCAGATCCCGATCGGGATGATCACCAGCTGCTGGCGCAGCATCACCGAGCGCCCGTAGTACACCGATCCGCGCACTCCCTCGAAGCCGCCGTGGCGGCGCTGGTACCAGGCAACAGCTGCTGCTGTCCCCAAGATCAGAAAATCGATCCCGAAAAGGCGCCACAGTGGCGGTCGTGACGCCAGTTGCGCTCGCTCGTCGCTGATCTGGTGGGTGATTGCGCGTCGGCCCGCTGCGTACAACGCGGCCCCGGTGGCGAGGAATCCGACGCCTGCTCCGAGCAGGGCGGAGACGAGCAGGTTGACC
>DATHIJ010000085.1:0-2553 GCA_035489975.1 Propionibacteriaceae bacterium
CGCGTTGCCGTCGTGCGGCACATGCCCACCGTCAACGTCGACGCCATAGCCGGCATTCATCGCACTGTCGACAGCGGGGCTGCCGGACGCGAGATGAAGGTCGCCCGCGCCTGCGTTCGTGAAGCCCGGGTTCCCTGCCATCGAGTGGGGCCCCATGGAGAACTGCACCTGGCCGGAATAGATGCCATAGTCCTCATCGAAAGCGCCGTCGGCGTAGCCCGCCTTCATCACGGCTTGGATGAGGTTATTGCGCATCATGAGCACGCTGCTATTGCAGCCCGCGTGGCAAACGAACCCCTGGCTGCTGCTGCCTGTCAGGAAGACGGTGTTATTGAGCAGCCTGGTGTTCGCCACAGGACCATATCCGCTGCTGCCCCCTCTGGTCACCAGGAAGATCGACCTCGCGAGAGATGAGCGGAAAACGTTGTAGGCGAACGTGTTATCGCGCGATCGTGAGTTACCGAGCTCGGTAAAGGCGTCACTATCGAACGCCAGGTTGTGGTGGATGTGGTTGCCAAGGCCACCGTAGATCTCAACCGCCGCACCGTCACGCACGTAGTCGTACGAGAACGCGTCGCTGCCAGAGATCGTGTTGTTGGCGACGTCGTTGCGGTCACCGTTGAGGAGGACACCGAAGGCGCCGGAGTCATCATCACCGCCCGGAGTGTTCACCGATATCTTGTTGTTGTCCCGAATCGTGTTCGCGACGATGGTGTTATCCGAAGAGCCGGAGCTGACGAAGACTCCCGCCACATTCCGGGTGACCAGGTTGCCGTCGATGCGGTTGAAGGTCGCGCCGGAGGCCAGCCTGATGCCGCCCCAGGCGCAGTTGTCTACCTGGATCTGCATGACGATGAGTCGAGAGCCCTTTACGGTCACACAGTCGCTCGGACCCTGTATGAGGGGGAGAGCGCCACTGCCGTAGGAGCCGAATGTAATCGGCTTTTCGGCCGTCCCGACCTGGGACAGCGTAAGCGGACCAGACCAGGAGCCGCCGCGCTTGAAGAGCACGCGGTCACCCGGGGAAAGAGATGCGTTGCCGGCCTTGCTCAGGCTCCGCCAGGGCGTTGCCTCGCTCCTGCCGTTATTCGCGTCGTTCCCGGACGCGCTGTCGACGTAGTAGGTGAGGCAGGTGCTGCACACGACAGGCGTCGGGGCCTGTGTCGGCCCTGCCGGCGCCTGCGTTGGCGAAGGCGCCGTCGTCGGTCCCGGTGTCGGGCCCGGCGTTGGGGACGGCGGCATCGGCGAACTGGTTCCGGACGGAACGGACCAACTGACGATCAGCGTCGGCCGGTGCTCGTCGGCCTCTGAGGCGTTGTAGTCCACGCCGTCGGTCGAACCGGTGAGGATGTACAAGTTGACGTACCCGTTCCCGGTTACGGCAGACTTCACTTCAGTCTGTTTCCAGGTGTCCTCTTCGGCTGCGCCGGTCAGAGCGGCGACCTGGGCGCCGATGGCGGGCGCGGTGTTCCACAC
Source organism: Propionibacteriaceae bacterium (assembly GCA_035489975.1). Lineage (GTDB taxonomy): Bacteria > Actinomycetota > Actinomycetes > Propionibacteriales > Propionibacteriaceae > Microlunatus. Next base: position 1,477 of record DATHIJ010000085.1, read on the forward strand.
TGTCGACTCACTCCAGGAGCCGTTGACCCGGTGGACCGTCCCCGCCTGGTTCGATCTGTCCGTCACGTAGAGTTTTAGCGTTGCGGACTTGATAGTTGCATTCGATGGGATTCCCACGACGGGGAAGCGGACGAGAGCGCGTTTGTGGCTCGGCGAGGTATCAACCTCAAGCTCGTCCTCCTGCCCGTAGTTCACCGTGGGCCGAGTATTCTTCACGAAGGTGTCTTGCACCGCAACGAACGGCATCGTGACGGTCACCTCGCCGCTGGTGCTACTGCCGACGACCACCAGGGCCGTAAGGATAAGGATACCGGCGATACCGGCCGGCCAGAATGAGGAGCGCATTGGCGGCAGGCGCCGCCGAAATAGCTTCCCGCTACTTGAGCTGATCGGCGCGCCCCGCCGAAAAGCCCCGCCTATGCGGGATTTCACCCGTGAGAGTGAAAGATACATAGTGCATCTACCCCCTTCCTCCAAAGGTGCGAAGGTTCAGACGCACCACCCGGAGGGGGGTTACACCAGAGTTCGGTAAAAATTCTGTCAAGTTGGCGGGGCTACTAGCTACGGCCACACGCGACCATCTTTTTTCAAATTCGAGCGCCGGAAGGCCAGCTCCTGCAGTCTATTTCCGGAATTTGTCGTCAAGTAGAGGCCGTCGAGCCGTTTCCCTGAAGATGCCCAGAGACCACACGGCGACGGCTATCACTGCCATCATCGCCTGCGACAGCAGCCAGGCCGCGCCCGCACCGTCTATCCCCTGCCAAGAGATGAAGGCGATCGAAAGCGGCAGGCTGAGAGCCGTGTACGTCACAGATAGGAAGAGAAGCCTGGCCACCTGTCGCTTCACTCGAGCGAAGGCGACGGCGAGGCTGAGAAACGCGGAGGCCAGCAGCCCCGGCGCCAGCAGCCTCATCACGAGATCGCCGTTCTCCGCATACTCCCGCCCGAAGAGATAACGGAGCAGCGGATGGGCCTCGAGGGTTAAAAACAGCACGAGCGGCGCGAAGATCGCGAGCGTGAGCAGGCCAGCCTTCATCAATAAATCACGCGCCCGGCTGTCATCCTCGGCGGCTTGAG
>DATHIJ010000086.1:0-11580 GCA_035489975.1 Propionibacteriaceae bacterium
AGGCCTGATCGACAGCGTGGTCCGCAACAGCCAGGTGCCGGTCATTGAGACGGGCGTTGGCAACTGTCACCTCTTCGTCGACACCTCGGCCGACGAGCAGATGGCGCTCAACATCTTGATCAACGCCAAGGCCCAGCGGCCCTCGGTCTGCAATGCCGTGGAGACGCTCCTGGTGCACGCCGACATCGCCGACTCCTTCATGCCGAAGGCGTTGGAGGCGCTCGCTGCGCACGGGGTCACGGTGCACGGCGACTCGCAGGTTAAGGCGTACGGCGACGTCATTCCGGCAAACGACGAGGACTATGGCCGGGAATACTTGTCATTAGACATCGCGGTCGCGGTCGTGGATTCTCTCGACTCGGCGCTGCAGCATATCCGCCGTTATAGCACCGGCCACTCCGAGACGATCGTCACCGAGTCGCAGACGTCAGCGGCTCGATTCACCGCCGAGGTGGATGCGGCTGCGGTACTGGTCAACGCTTCAAGTCGGTTCGTCGATGGAGGTGAGTTCGGGTTTGGAGCAGAGATCGGAATATCCACCCAGAAGCTGCACGCGCGTGGCCCGATGGGTCTGCCTGAGATGACCTCGACCAAGTATGTGGTGACCGGATCCGGCCAAGTCAGGCATAGCGCACGCACGAGTTGAGCCACCCACCAACTGCTCCGAGCCGCTACGCTGCGGGTATGACCCTGGGACTGACGCTCCTCCAAACCGAGCACACCGAGCTGCCGATTCCTGCCTGGGCCTTTGGAGTTCTGGCGTTCGGCATCCTCCTCCTCTTGCTGTTGATCACCTGGTCGGTCGGCAGGGGCCGCCCGCACAGCTAGTGCCCTAGGGCATGGTCACGCCACCTCGCGCGACAGGGCTGGCGCGGCAGCGCGGTACCGAGCAGCACCAACGTCACCGGCTTGGCGTCATGGGTGGCACCTTTGATCCGATCCATCACGGCCACCTGGTCGCCGCCAGCGAAGTAGCCGGTCGATTCGGTCTCGATGAGGTCGTTTTCGTGCCCACCGGACAGCCCTGGCAGAAGACCCACCGCCAGGTGTCCTCGCCGGAGGACCGCTACTTGATGACCGTCATTGCTACGGCGTCCAACCCGAGGTTCACCGTCAGCCGCGTCGACATAGATCGTCCGGGGCCGACCTACACCGCAGACACGCTGCGCGATCTTCGTGTCGAGCGCGGTGAGGACGTGGACCTGTACTTCATCACCGGTGCCGATGCGCTCGCCCAGATTCTTACCTGGCACGAGGTGGATTCGATTTTCGATCTTGCTCACTTTGTCGGTTGTACGCGGCCCGGAGTTGAGTTCGACTCACCAGTCATCGCCCAGCTGCCGCAGGACAAGGTCGACCTGCTCGAGATCCCAGCCCTGGCGATCTCCTCTTCGGCGTGCCGGCTTCGGGTACAGCAACATGAACCGATCTGGTACCTGGTACCGGACGGGATCGTGCAATACATCGCCAAGCGGGGCCTCTATCAGGACTGACCGAGCGGGCGAATGCGCGCTGAGCCTGTCGAAGCGCCCCTCAGGCGGTAGTTGTACAGCCAGTCGTTGGATCGGTCGTTGGCGGCGCGTTTGAGGAACAACGGGAGCATCGCGTCACGGATGGCCACGGCCACCCGACTCTTGCTGACCCGTTTCTGGCTGTTGATCTTCCGCGCGTAGTCGACGACCTTGTCGGCCCGAGGCTGTCGCATGGCCTGGTAACGGGCGAATGCGGTCTCATGATCAGCTTCTTCGCGCAAGCACAATGCGAGCGCCTGCGCGTCCTCGAGCGCGAGCGAGGCTCCCTGGCCAGCGCTCGGGCTGGTGGCGTGCACAGCGTCGCCTACAGCGACGACGCGTCCGCGGCTCCAGCGCGGGACTCCGCTGAGGTCGTAGATCGGGTACGCACCGAGATCGCCTTGGTGGCCGTCGATGATCTGTGGCACCGGATACGGGTCATCCCGGTGCAGGACGCGCAGCCGGTCCAGCCATTCAACGGCCGACACGTCGCGGAGCGAGCCGCGGGACGGTTCGGGTGCGGTGATGTTGGCGAACCAATAGGCGGTGCCGTCGGCGCGTACGAGATAGCCGAAGAAAGACCGGCGGCCGAAAACGAAGTGCTGGGTGGCCGGCGTCGGCGCCAGCCCGGCGACCCGAGCGAAGCCGCCCAGACCCACCAAACCGCTGTAGCTCGGGTTCGGCGCCTGCGCATCGATGTGCGTTCGCGTCGGTGAGCCGATGCCGTCACATCCGATCAGGATGTCGGCCGATGCTCTGCGACCATCGGCGAACGTCGCGTGCACCGCGTCGGGCTCGGCGATGATGTCGGTCAGGCGCGCGCCGAATCGGATCGGGATTCCGCGATCCTGGGCGCCCTCTCGGAGCACTCGGTGGAGCCAGCCTCGGCGCACCACGGCACTGCCGCGGGCGGGGTCACCCGCAGGGCCGTTCGGCACAGTGCCGAGTTGCTTGCCCGTGCTGCTCAACATGATCATGTGCGGAGCCGGATGGGCATCGGAAAGCAGCCGCTCGCGGAGGTCAAGTGCGTCCAGCACGGTGAGTCCATTGGTCGCTACGTTGAGGAAGGCGCCCGCATAGTCGTCCGGGTTCGCGGCGGCTTCGAAGATCTCAACCTCCCACCCGTCGGCGGCCAAGAACATGGCCGCAGCTGGGCCGGCGACGCCGCCACCGATGACAAGTGCGCGTGGCATGACAACTCCTGTCTATGATTCTTGAGTACAAGTCAGAGACTCTCGTTGATAGAGTCTCTCTATATCCGAGAGAATAGCACCATGACTGATGCTTCGTCAACAACTGCTCAGCGCGATGCCTTGATCGAGCACGTCGGCTACACGATGCAGGTGTTCATGGCGCGCGCCGTGCTGTTCCAGGACACGGTGGCCAAGAGGGCCGGTTTGAACAGCACCGACCTCCAGCTGACCAGCCTGCTGATCCTCTTCGGGCCGGCGACGCCCGGCGAACTCGCGGAGCGATCCGGGCTTACTGCAGGCGGTGCCATCACGGCTGCCCTCGACCGCCTGGAGCAGGCCGGAATCGTCGTCCGATCGCGAGATCCGCATGATCGCCGGCGAGTGATCGTGACGGTCAATCTCGAGATGGTGCTCGCCAAGGTCGGTGGGGTGTATGGCGCCGTCGGGCAGCGCTGGGCGGATTATCTGAACAATCTGACCGACGAGCAGATTGCCTTCGCCGACGAGCTGTTCACTCGAGCGGCGGAGTTCAACCATGACGAAACGATGCGGCTGCGCGGGCCTGCAAGCCAGCGCGACTGACAACGATGGGAGCGCAGGCGTGACTGATGTAGAGGTAGGCAGCTTCACGGCGAAATCGACCAGATTCTTCGAAGATCTCGAAGGGGACAATTCGAAGGACTACTGGACGGCCAACAAAGCGATCTTCGAGAAAGAGGTCAAGGAGCCGATGGCGGCGCTGGTGGACTCCCTGCCAGAGCGGTTTCAACCGTTCAAGACCTTCCGAATGAACCGTGACATTCGATTCTCACCCGACAAGTCGCCGTACAAGACCCAGCATGGTGCCGCACATGAGATTGCCGGCACGGTCTATTACGTGCACCTGGACGCGCACGGGCTGATGGCAGCGTGCGGTGCTTACATGATGGCGCCTGACCAGTTGGAACGGTATCGGGAGGCGGTGGCCGCCGATGTCACGGGTCGTGCGTTGCAGGACATGCTGCAGGATCTGCGCCAGCGTGACTTCGAGGTCGGGGTCGGGCATATGAGCGAGCCGCTCAAGACAGCACCCCGCGGTTATCCGAAGGATCACCCCCGCGTCGAGTTGTTGCGACAGAAGGCAGTGAGCGCTCATCGCAGGTTGACCGGCAGTGGCTTGCGGAATGCAGTTGCCGTACGGCAGTTCGTTGTGGAGACATTCGATGCGTGCGAGCCCATGAATGACTGGATCAAGTCCAATATCGGCCCGACTCGGACAGAATCCGGCCGGCGCTGACACTCCGTACGCGTATTGGCGGTCCGTCGCGTCGGAGGAGTGGCCACCACTAGACTGGCTGGCGCATCGAGTGCTACGCAATATCGCGACTCGTCCACGAAGGGTCTCGCATGAGGCGCCGTACCATCGATCTTTGGTCGCCGGCGATTGGGGCGACTGGTTCGGTTGTCGCCTTCGGACATTTTGGTCGCCCGGTCCTGGTCTTCCCACACGAGATGGGGAATGCCGAGGACTTCGAATCCTGGGGCATGGTCGACGTCGTAGCCGATCTCATCGAGGGCGGCCGCGCGAAGCTCTACTGTGTATCCAGCTACGACGCGCAGTCGTGGTCCGACAAGCACATACCGCTGGAGGAACGCGCTCGTCGCCACGGGCAGTATGAGTCGTGGATCCTCGATCAGGTCGTGCCATGGATATTCACCGACTGTGAAGGACCTGCTGACATTCTTACGACAGGCACCAGTCTCGGTGCCTATCACGCCGCGAACTTCGCCCTGAAACGGGCCGATCTTTTTCCGCAGGCGCTGTGTATGTCCGGAATCTACGACCTCGGCGCCTTGTATGGCTGGGGCGAACGCGGCGACGCAATGTACTTCAACACGCCGCCGGACTATGTGCCCAACATGGAAGGCGACCACCTTGACTGGCTGCGTTCCCGCGTGTTCTTGCTTCTGGTGTGCGGACAGGGGATGTGGGAAGACACGACTGGCGCTCTCGTAAGCACCAAGGCTTTTGGCGGCGTGCTCGCCGAGAAGGGCATCCCACATGAGGTCGATCTTTGGGGGCACGACGTAGCGCATGACTGGCCATGGTGGCGGCGGCAGTTTGCCCACCACCTGCCACGGTTTTGCTAAGCCGTTGATAGCGAGGAGGCGGGTATGGAAAGACATCTGATCGGGTTATTGCTCGGCACCGAAGAGGATTGGCCGGCCGCCTTCGAGGCATTATTGCACCGGCTGGGCCCAGTCAGGGACTCGGCCGGACACGACCACGCCTACGACATCGAGCGAATAACAATCGAGCCGTTCGACTTGCGGTCCAAACCTCTCTACGACTTTGTTATCGACCGGCTGGCGTATTGGTATTACCACCCGCGCGAATGGCTGAAGAAGATCGCGCTGATGGATGACGTGTACCTGCTGAACAGTCCATTCACTTTCCAGTCGATGGAGAAGCACGCGGCGTACTGCGCCATGATCCGCCTGGGACTGAAAGTGCCTGACACAGTGCTCGTGCCCTTCAAGAATCCGCCGGACCATGCCAAGTGGGCCTACACCGCCAGTCGTTACAACAAAGAGTTCGACCTGGACGCCATCGCCGAACAGATGGGTTATCCGCTCTTCATGAAGCCGTACGACGGCGGGGCGTGGGTGGGCGTGACACGGATCCGCAACGCCGACGACCTGCACGCGGCATACGACGCGTCCGGCCAGCGGCTGATGCATCTGCAAAAGTCGGTGGAGGGCTATGACGCGTTCGCGCGGTCTTTGTCCATAGGTGCGGAAACGTTGGTCATGAAGTTCCGGCCGGAGCTGCCGATGCATGATCGGTACGAGGTTGCCCACGACTTCCTGACCCCAACTGTTGGCAATGAAGCGGTGACGATTTCGCGGCTGGTAAACGCGTTCTTCCGTTGGGAGTTCAATTCCTGCGAGATGTTGGTGCACGGATCCGACCTGTATCCGATCGACTATGCGAATGCCTGCCCCGATGTCGCAATCACATCACTGCATTACTACTTCCCGTGGGCAATGAAGGCGCTGGTGAAATGGACCGCGTTTTGCACCGTCACCGGGAGGCGTCCTCAGTATGACCTGGATACCCGGACCTATTTCGATATCGCGGACCGCGCGGATCTTTCCTACGACGACAAGCTCAAGAGGTACCGGCGACTGGCCGATGATTACTTCGAGACCGAACGTTACCTCGACTTCTGCGCAAGCCGGCTCGGGCACATTGACGAGATCACCTTCGATTGGGTGAACAGCGCGGACTTCGATCGATTGCTCATCGACACCATACGGAGCACCTATCCTCCGGAAGAACATGATCGGTTCATCGACCACTTCCGAGGCCTCATCGACCTGTGGAAACGTGACGAAAGCAACCTCGGCGTCTCAGCGCAGGGATAACCAAGGCGATATGCGCGCTGAGCCCTTCGACAGGCTCAGGGAACATCAAGCGCGACTGGTGCCCTTCGACAGGCTCAGGGAACATCAAGCGCAATTAGCCCGCGTATAAATTCAGATCACCCGCGAAGCGTTCCGTCATTTCGATGACCGGCTGCAGTTCGGGGTGCCGCACGATGATCATTCCGTCGCTGATCAGGACGGCGCGCCAATCGCGGCGCGGGGCACCGATGGGGAGCAGGTCCACCAGCACGACGTGCTCGCCATATTCAGCCAAGAGCTTGTCTAGCCCCTCCACGTGGCTGATCTGCCCAACCCCCTTGGCACGCTTGAAAACGCAGCCGGAGTTGAATCGGCGCTCGAGCGGTTGAGACAGGCCTCCGTGGACGATAGCTTCGGCCCACGCAACGTACAGGTCGCCGTCGGTTGCGTAGTTCATCAGATCGACGACACGGGCGCCTGGTGGTCGCCCTCCGATCTCGCCGAACACCGCTTCACCGTCGGCCTTGCGGTACCACTCCATGTGGGTGAATCCGTCACGGAAGCCCAGCGCGGCTAGCACCTCCCCGCCCATCTGCCGGCCGCCCTGGAGGTCTGGGACGGTGAGGTCACGCAGCACGATCGAAACGGGGCTGATCCATTCGTGCATCTTCATCTGCAGCGGCCGTGGCCGGTACCACATGATGTTTTCGTAGAGGATCGATCCGTCAGCACACACCGTGTCGTAGGTGAACTCCTCGCCATCGATGAACTCCTCGACGCTGACCTCGGGTACGTGCCGCAGCAGCGGTAGAACCTCCGCAAGCTCCGGCGCAGAATCCACGCGGTAGGTGTCGGCCGAACCGGCACCGTCGATCGGCTTGACGATGAGCGGGTAGCCAACTCGTTCGGCTGCTTCCCACACGCCTGCAACAGTCGTCGCGCTGACGTGCCACGGCGTACGGATCCCCGCCCCGTCGATCTTCTGCTTCATGCGTTCCTTGTCACGGAACGGAACGGTCTGATCAACCGTCATTCCGGGCAGCCCGAACGATTCCCGGATTCGAGCCGCGAGGATCATGTACGGCTCCCACAAGCACTCGACCTGATCGATCGAGACGTGACGAGCAAGACCGTGCAGCGCCGCGAGCACGCCGGGCTCATCAGTAAGAGTCACGTGCTCGTAGTGCGCGAGGGCATCCCGCGCCACGTCTGGCAGCGCTGATGGTGGCTGGTCGCCGACCCCGATAACGGTCGCGCCCACAGTGGCTAGCGCTCGGGTGAAGTAGGCCATCTCTACCGGATACCCGGGCGAGATCATCACAATGTTCACTGCACCTCCACGAGCTCGACGCGGATCCGGCTGACGATGCGGTTCAGGGCATCCCGGACGACCTCGGTGTTGGGATCGCGCACGATCACGTATCCCTCACCCTCATAACTCGACGATGCCGGCTGCCCGATTTCGGGAAGTCTGGCCTCTACGATGAGGTGGCCGATCTCCCGCTGCAGTTCGTCGACGCCATGGACCGCTCTGACCCGGCCCCTACCCTGCCCCCGTAGGTACGCCGTGCCGGCGGCGTAGCGGCGCTCGGGCACCTCGAAGGTCCCGAGGATGACCAGTTCCGCCCAGACCCGGTAGAAGTCCACTTCGTGCACGTACCCCAGCATTGAGCTGATCTGTGCACCTGGCGGTCGCGCCGCGACCTCCGATACCGCAACCGAACCGTCAGGTCGGCGGAACCACTCCATGTGCGTGAGCGCATCTCGTACGCCAAGCGCCTGCAAGGCGGCCGGGCCGATCTCCCAAATGCCGTCGTAGCGCGGATCATCCAGCTCCCGCGGGAGGAGCACGGTCCACTGAATCCACGGTTGGCGCAGGACCTCCAGCGGCGTCGGCTGGTAATCGGCTATCGACGAAAACACGGTCTGGCCGCCAACCGTGACGCTGTCGAAGGTGTGTTCCTCTCCGACAAGGAACTCCTCGAGCAGTCCCGGCGCATCCGCGTGCGGAGGAATCGACTCCAGCCAACCATTTAGCGCACCAAGATCATCTAGGCGGTAGGTTGCCTGCGCTCCAGCGCCGGCCGGAGGTTTTGCCACCAGCGGGAACCCGACCGCCTCGGCAAAAGTCAACGCCTCCGCCGGATGCGTCACGAGCTGGTGGCGTGCGCACGGCACACCTGCCTCGCGCAGCACCGTTTTCATGCGGGACTTGTCGCGCACGTTGAGTGCCGTCAGCACATCCATGCCATCAAGGCCGAGCACCTCACGTGCGTACGCCATTGGCACCTGCAACTGTTCCAGTGCTCCAACGAGCCGCTCTACTTGGCCCATCTGCTGGCTGAGCCCGCGTACGGCATCAATGAGCTGCTGAGGATCGAGTGCGTCGTTCACCTGCCAATGCCCGTCGAGGTGCTCCCTCAAGTCCGGCGAAAGTTGATCAGCCGGCGCAGTCGTGATGACGGCCAGGCTTACACCGGGCAGTCTTGCGGCCGTGGCAACGAACCGGGCCGTTGCCGGAAGTAGAAACGGTGCGACGAAAGCGGCGACCACCATGGGCAGGACGCTACTCGGTAGCATGCCGAACGTGAATGTCGTGTTCGTCGAGCCGTCCTTTCCCCCGACCCAACGCAACTTTGTGCGCGGACTTGCTGAGGTCGGTGCAACAGTCATCGGGATCGGCGAGTCCCACACCGATGCCTTGGACGAAGAACTCAAGAGCTGGATGTCGCACTACCACCACGTACCGTCGGTCGTCGATGTGGGAGTCATGACCGACGCCGTGCGTTGGATTCAGGGCCAGGTGTGGGTCGACCGGCTGGAAGCCACCATCGAGGCGCACACGCTCGCGGCAGCGCAAGTGCGGGAGAACTGCACTATCCCCGGAACGTCGGTGCGGACGGCATGGTTATGCCGCGACAAGCCTTCGATGAAGGACACACTGCGTGCGGCCGGAGTGCCGACGGCCGCCTCCGCAGCCGTTCAGACCGCTGCCGAGGTGTACGAATTCGTCAACGCGATCGGCTATCCCGTCATCCTCAAACCACGGACTGGCGCGGGTGCTCTGGACACGACACGCGCCGACGACAAGTCCGAACTAGACGCGGCGCTCGGCCGGTTCGGCGGTCAGGGCGTCGAGTCCATCGCCGTTGAAGAGTTCGTGGAGGGCCACGAGGGTTTCTACGACACGGTCTGCGTCAACGGATACGTCTCGCTGGATTTCGTCTCGCACTACTACCCGAACGTGCTCGAAGCGATGCGTGCCCGGTGGATTTCACCACAGTTCATCGCCACCAATCGCGTCGATTCGGTTTCGGACTACAACGAGATCAGGGAGCTCGGCTATCGGGTCAACGAGGCGCTTGGCATTGGGACCACTGCGACCCATATGGAGTGGTTCTTCGGGCCGAAGGGGCTGCGATTCTCCGAGATCGGCTGCCGTCCGCCCGGCGTCGGGGCATGGGATCTGTACTCGGTGGGGAATGAATTCGATCTGTATCGCGAATGGGCGAACGCGATCGTGCATGACCATATCGCCGCTCGTCCATCCCGCCGTTACGCCACCGGAATTGTCGCGCTGCGACCAGATCATGACGGCCAGATCACCGGCTACTCCGGTGTCGAGGACGTACAAGCTCGGTCCGGCGAGTGGGTCATCGACGCACATCTGCCTCCTCCGGGAACCCCGACACAACCTGTCGAAGCGGGTTATATGGCCAATGCGTACGTGCGCATGCGCCATCCCGATTACGACGCGTTGCGCGGCTTGCTCGACGATGTCGGTAATACCGTGCACGTATACGCACAGTGAGCGGCGCCTTCGGGCGCCAGCAGAACTGGTCCGCCGGATCGGGCGACGATCGCCTGGCCATCAATCAGCTTCAGCAGGCCGGGGTCGATGAAGCTGCGGTGGAGCGGTTCCTCGTGGAGCACGAAGTCCCGATCGTCGAAGGTCGCCACGTCACGTTCCTTTTCCGGGGCGAGGCCGACGAGGTATACCTCGCACAACGCATTCTGGGTCTGCCGAATCGGCTGGCGATGCGGCGCGTCCCCGGGACCACGTTGTGGTTCATCGTGCTCAAGGTCCCCGCAGGATCACGCATCAACTACCAGCTCGAGGTGAGACGCGGAGATGATCTTGAGCGCCGCAACGATCCGCTGAATCCCAAGCTCTCGCACAGTCCCTTCGGGGCCTCCTCGGTGTGCTTTGCGTACGGTTACACGACGCCCGAATGGACCTTTCCCGATCCCAGCGCAGCACCCGGGGAACTCACTGAGCTGCTGGTGCGGAGCCGGGCGCTCGAGCGTGACTGTCCAGTCACGATCTACCTACCGGCTGGTTTTAGTCGCATCAAGTCTTATTCGCTACTGGTCGTACACGACGGCGGCGATTTCCTGCAGTACACCGCCGCGAAGGTCGTGCTCGACAACCTCATCCATCGCCGCGAGATTGCTCAGACCATCGTGGCCTTCTTGCACCCGAAGGATCGGCTCGTCGAATACGCCAATTCACCTCAGCACGCACATTTCTTGAAGCAGGAGCTGTTGCCGCAACTCGACGTGAAATTCCCCCTGGAACGTCACCGTTCCAGTCGCGTTCTTCTTGGTGCCAGTTTTGGGGCGGTTGCGGCCTTGTCGGCTGCGTACCGGTCTCCTCGCGCCTACGGATCGCTGGTACTGATGTCCGGGTCGTTCGTATTCGCCGACCCTGGATCAGATCACGGCGGTGGACCCGTTTTCGACCCGGTTGTGAAGTTCGTCAACCGTTATCGGGAGCGGCCGAGGCGTGTCGCGGACAGGCTCTTTGTCAGCTGTGGGTTGTATGAGCCGCTGATCCTCCCGAACCGTGGGATCGTGCCCGTTTTCGAATCTGCCGACATGCGGGTGCGTTATGTCGAGGCGCTGGACGGTCATACCTGGGAGAACTGGCGCGACCGGCTGCGGGATGCCTTGTCATGGGTCTATCCCGGACCGGCAAGCGAGGGCCTGCGGGAGGCCTAGCACATATCACTTCCTGCCGGTCGTCAAAGGGGATTCTCACCGACGCGCGGGGGGCAGGACGTCTGTCGAGGAGATGCTCGACCGGTCAAGCCCGGATAAACACACCGACAATCAAAACGGGCCGCGACACTAGCGCTGAAATCCACTAGGTGCGGGCTCGATTGCCGTAATCTCCGTGAGCGCGCGCTGCCCCAAGCGCGAATACTTCCCCGGGGGAAAGGCTGTCAATGACGCCCATAAAATCACTGCTTCGACGTTGTCTCACCGTGCTGAGCGCCGCCTTATTGGCTGGCGTATTGGCGACCTTGGGTACCTGGTTTCCTGTCGGTGCTACAGGAACATATAACGACAAAGGAGGGGACCGAGACGAACCGGACGCCCTCCAAATTGTCTTGATCAAGGATCGGGACTCCGGCCTGCTCTGGCCTGTTCAGGAGCGGAAATTTGATGTCGTCGTACAGGTGGTCGATGATGACAATAAACCCACC
>DATHIJ010000087.1:0-9595 GCA_035489975.1 Propionibacteriaceae bacterium
TTCAGGCATCCTGACCGAGCGCGACATAGTGCGTCAGCTCTGTGAGGGATCAGATTTTCTCGACTCGCCAGTCTCGGACGTGATGACCAGCGAGGTCCTCACCTGTCGACCGGACGAGTCCGTTCAGTCGTTGATGGACACAATGACCGAGCAACGCATCCGGCACCTGCCCGTTGTGGATGACTTTGGACGATTGGCAGGCCTGGTCAGCACCGGTGATGTCGTGAAATCACACATCTCCCAGATCGAGTTCGAGCGCGACCAGTTAGAGGGTTACGTCTCACACAGTTGAGCCGCAGGTCGCGCTAATCCGGGTGTTATCGGTCCCACTGATCCGTGTCGCCGGTTCCGCTGGCGAGTGCGCACCAATCTCCCTTGCCCAGCGCGGCCGAGGGGCGATTGGCGCGCTCTCGTCGAGACGAAAACGAGCACCGGGCACAGCAAGTCGCTGGAAGGCACGCCGGACCCCTCACCGGATGCGTGCGGATCCCGCCGTCTCACATGTTGATCATGTGACCGGAAATGCCGTGGGCTACATCCTTGAGCGCCTCGGACAGTGTCGGATGAGCGTGCACATTGCGCGCAACCTCATCGGCGGTCAAGTCCCAAAGTTGCGCGAGAGTCAGCTCAGGTAGCAGCTCAGTAACCTCCGGCCCGATCATGTGCAGGCCCAGGATCTCGCCGTACTTGGCATCGGCGACCAATTTGACGAAGCCCGAGGTCTCGCCCAGTCCATGAGCCTTGCCGTTGGCCGAGAACGGGAACTTGGCCGTCTTCACGTCGTAGCCCATGTCTTTTGCCTGCTGCTCGGTGTAGCCGAATGAACCAATCTGCGGCTGGCAGTAGGTGGCCCGCGGGATCATGTCGTAGTTGATAGGCATGGTTTCGGCGCCCGCGATGGTCTCAGCGGCGACCACACCCTGCGCCTCGGCTGTGTGTGCGAGCAGCAGCTTGCCGGTGCAGTCGCCGATGGCGTAGATGTGAGGCACATTGGTGCGCATATAGTCGTCGATCTCGATCGCACCCCGATCGGTGAGATTGACACCCGCGACCTCGAGCCCGTAGCCCTGCGTACGCGGGGCAAAGCCGATCGCCTGCAGCACCTTGTCAGTCTCGAGAATCCTGCTGTCGCCGCCTTTCGTCGGCGAGACGGTGACCTTGACCTTGGGGCCGGAGTCGTCGATCGACTCGACTTTGGTGCCCGCGAGCACGGTCACACCGAGCTTCTTGTACGCCTTGGCGAGTTCGGTGGAAACTTCCGGCTCCTCCAGCGGAACTATGCGATCCAAGAACTCCACGAGGGTGACCTGCACCCCGTAGTTGGCCATCACGTAGGCGAACTCGACACCAATCGCACCAGCCCCTGCGATGACGATCGACTCGGGGAGGCCGTCGGTCAAGATCTGCTCTTCGTAGGTCACCACACGTTCACTCAGCGAAGTGCCAGGCAGCAACCGCGTGGTCGCTCCGGCGGCAATGATCAAGTTGTCGAAAGTGATCGTCTCGGTGCCCTTCGGTCCCTCGACGCTGAACGTATGGGCGTCGGTGAACGTCGCCCAACCGTCGACTTCGGTGACTTTGTTTTTCTTCATCAAGAAATGCACGCCTTTGGCCATCCGGTCAGCAGCGGTTCGGCTGCGCTTCCACGCGGCCCCGAAATCGAACGTCACCTCGCCGCTGATCCCGAATACGTCGGCCTCGTGGTTGAAGATGTGTGCGATCTCTGCGTTCCGCAGCAGCGCCTTCGTCGGGATGCAGCCAACGTTGTTGCAGACACCGCCCCAATACTTCAGCTCGATGATCGCGGTCTTCAGGCCGAGTTGACCCGCGCGGACCGCGGCCACGTAACCGCCGGGTCCCGCGCCCAGGATGACGACCTCAAAGTGTGCACTCATGGCCCAACTGTATGGGTGCCGCTTGGGGCTCGGCCAGTGGCCTGCTATGGTCTTGGCCCGTCATCCAGCGACTATCTCGGGTGGTCGAGCATGCCAAAAGACGATCGAATCGGTGAGTTGACCGAAAAGTATCTCATATATGAGTTACCGTGCCTGAGTGGCCGACATGACTGAAACTTACCTGGACCGGATCGGGGGTTTGATCCGGGATGCACGCAAGCATCGTGGTCTAACGCAAACCCAGCTTGCGGATGTGCTCGGCACCAGCCAGAGCGCTGTGCATCGGATTGAGGCGGGGAACCAGAACCTCAGCCTGGAAATGGTCAACCGCATCGCCGAGGCGCTCGACTCGCCATTGATCTCGGTTGGCGGCACCGGACCGCTACACCTGCGTGTCCAGGGTGGCGCCAACTTGACCGGGATGATCGAGGTGCGATCGTCGAAGAACGCCGCAGTCGGCCTGCTGTGCGCGTCTCTGCTCAACCGGGGCCGCACGGTCATCCGCGGTATCGCCAAGATCGAAGAGGTCAACCGGATCCTGGAAGTGCTCACCAGCATCGGGGTCCGCGCCACCTGGTCGTCCGACGGCAATGATCTTGAGCTGGTACGGCCTGACGAGCTTTCGCTGGATGAGATGGATCTCGAGGCCGCTCGCCGCACCCGCTCGGTGATCATGTTTCTCGGACCGCTGCTGCACTCCTACTCAGCCTTCAGGCTGCCGTATGCCGGTGGCTGCGATATCGGAAGACGCACCATCGAGCCACACCTGCAGGTGCTCAGGCGATTTGGGCTACATGTGCACCCGACTGATGGCTTCTACCACTGCACGGTGGACGAGTCGGTCGAAACGTTACGAGCGATCACTCTCACCGAACGTGGCGACACTGTGACCGAGAACGCCCTGCTAGCCGCCGCGCTGTCGCCCGGGGTAACGGTGCTGCGCAACGCTAGCCCGAACTACATGGTCCAAGATCTGTGCATCTTCCTCACCCACCTCGGAGTCGAGATCGACGGCATCGGGACGACCACGCTGCGGGTACACGGCGTGGAGAGCGTCAACACCGACGTCGAGTTCGCGCCGTCGGAGGATCCGATCGAGGCGATGAGCCTGCTCACTGCCGGGATCGTCACCCAGTCAGACCTGGCGATCAAGCGGGCGCCGATTGAGTTTCTCGAAATCGAGCTCGCGATCATGGAGGAGATGGGTCTGAACTTCTCGCTCAGCGAGGAATACCTGGCGGAGAACGGCCACGCGCGGCTGGTGGACCTGACCGTACGGCCGTCGGAGCTGCGCTCCCCCATCGACAAGATCCATCCAATGCCCTTTCCGGGGCTGAACATCGACAACCTGCCGTTCTTTGCGGTGATCGCGGCGACCGCTCAGGGCAAGACGATCATCCACGACTGGGTTTATGAGAACCGCGCGATCTACCTCACCGAGCTCAATCGGCTTGGAGCACGGGTGCAGCTGCTCGACCCACACCGGATCATCGTGGAGGGCCCGACGCGCTGGCGCGGTCAGCAGGTCGTTTGTCCCCCAGCGCTGCGGCCCGCGGTGTGCATTCTGCTTGGCATGCTCGCCGCGCGTGGAGAGTCGATGTTGCGAGATGTCTACGTGATCAATCGTGGCTACGAGGACCTGGCCAACAGGCTCAATGCCTTAGGCGCCAACATTGAGGTCTTCCGAGACTGAACTAACGGACCGGGGTGCGTCGTTGCCCGACGCTCGACCTCATCGCCATGTCGGAAAACTGGGTTAACCCACCTTTCCGTCACGATGCACAGGTCGCACCCTATGTAAAGCGTCAGAAAACTGGGTAAACCCAGTTTTCTGACAAGAGGGGTTGGCGATTGGGAGTGCAGGACTGGCGCTAGCGGAGGCGCACCGGTTCAAAGGTATTGCTGGGATGGACGAACTCATCCTGTGCGGCGATGAGAGCCAACTCGCCACCACCGGAGTCAGCAGTGACCACGAGGAGCCCGTAGATCACTGCTGCGGTGTGCGCGAGTGCCTCCGGCACGTCCTGGCCGCCCAACAGACTGGCTAAGAACGTCGCCGCGGTGACATCCCCGCTTCCAGTGAAGGTTTGAGGCAGCCGCGGCGTGGTCACCAGCCATGCCCCGTCGGTGCTGACTGCAATCATGTCGATAGTTGCCGGCGCCCCATTCGGGCGGACGACGCTCGTCACCAGCACGACCTCGGGTCCGAGCTGGCGCACGGTGTCAACCGCGTTCAGCACTTCTGCCACAGTCGAAACGGGCAAGCCAGTCAATGATCGCAGCTCGAACTGGTTGGGAGTGATGATCTGAGCGGCGGGCACGACCCGCTCTCGCATCAGCTCCGGAATGCCTGGCCGTACGTACGAGCCGTGGTCCGCGTCCCCCAGGACCGGGTCACAACAGTAGATCGCGGCCGGGTTGCGCAGCTTGACCAGTGCCACCGCATCCAAGATCATCGCGCCGATGTCCTCACCGCCTTGGTATCCCGACAGCACCGCGTCGACCTCACCCAGCACGCCCAGTTCGTCGATTCCTCGCACCACCTCGCTGAGGTCTGCTGCGCTCAGCAGCGGTCCCCGCCAAGTCTGATAACCCGTGTGGTTGGAGAAGTGCACCGTGATCACTGGCCACACATTCACCCCCATCCTCATCAGCGGAAAGGTGACCGCGCTGTTGCCCACGTGCCCGTACGCCACCGAGGACTGAATCGACAAGATCGTCGTCACGCGCGTCATTCTGGCAGTGTTTGATTGCTTCGCTCCGCTCAGCGCGGATCGCGCTTGCGGGCCCGCGCGCGATCCGGGGTTTGATTGCTTCGCTTCGCTCAGCGCGGATCGCGCTTGCGGGCCCGCGCGCGATCCGGGGCTTGATTGCATCGCTCAGGATCGCGGTAGATCACCAGCGAGCGCCTACCGACGATCGCAGAGCAATCTGGGCACGTGCAGCGCCTTTTGGCGCTCCACCTTAGAGTGGTTGCCATGTCATCCAGCGTCGACGACCGGGGCTCGCGCGACGCTGAGGTCCATGCGGCGACCCTGCCGCATGCGAGCGGTACGCCGCACGAGACTGGCGACCACTCACACGAGCACCACCATCACCACATCCTGATCGAGCCGGAGGAGGATCGCTGGCGCTGGCGTCGCAAGATCAGGGAGGACAAGCGCAAGCTCGCTGTTTACCGCGTCGCTGTCGGCCTCCTCGGCCTCTTCCTTATCGCCCTTGGTTTCGTCAGCGGACCGATCCCCGGGCCGGGTGGCATCCCCCTGGTCTTGCTCGGCTTAGCCGTATGGTCCAGCGAATTCGAATGGGCCCACCAGCTCATGATGTGGTTCAAGAAGGAGCTACATCGCTACCGCACGTGGTCTAGAACCAAGCAGGTCCTGTTCTGGGTCGTCTTCTTCGCCTGCTGCGGACTCATCTGGTACCTGTACTTGCTGCTGACCGGCCTACCGACCTGGCTGCCTGGATCCGTCGACATGCTGCTGCAGCGGCTGCCTGGGCTCTGACGCGCCCAATAGCACAATGAGCCCATGAGGGCCGCAGACTATGCCTTCTTCGACGTGCCGTTCGCGGCATTCGCGCATCGTGGTGGAGCAAGCTACGAGCCCAACCTCTTCCGCGAGAACAGCCTGCACGCGTTCAAAGAGGCGGTAGCCCTCGGCTACCGCTACCTGGAAACCGACGTGCACGCCAGCCGGGACGGCGTGCTGCTGGCCTTCCATGATCGAGTGCTAGATCGAGTTACTGACCGTACGGGCGCAGTCGCGGAGCTGAGTTACGGACAGATTGCCGAAGCCCGAATCCACGGGTTGGACCCCATTCCACGGCTTTCTGAGTTGCTGGCCGAGTTTCCCGACGCACGGTTCAACGTCGATGTGAAGTCACCCAGAGCAGTTGCGCTCTTAGCATCAACGATTGCCGAGTACGAGGCGCACGACCGCGTTTGTGTGGCCTCCTTTGGAATTCGCCGCCTCTACGAACTCCGCCGCCGCCTGGGATGGCGGGTTCCGACGGCTGCGAGCGCGCTGGGAGTTGCAGCGAACCGGTTTGTGCCGTGGGTGACATGGGCGCTGAATACGCCGGCGCCGGTGCTGCAAGTGCCTCTCTCGCTCACCGTGCTCGGTCGCAGGCTTGCTGTCCAGACTCCGGCGCTGGTTGAGGCCGCACATCGAGCGGGCAAGAAGGTGCAGATCTGGACAGTCGACGACTCCGAAATCATGGAACGTCTCATCGATGCAGGTATTGACGGTATTTTCACTGACCGTGTGGACACCTTGAAGGACGTGCTCATCAGGCGCGGCCTGTGGGCTGACCCATAGATCGGGGGTGCGATGACCGACAGTGACAGCGTCGAGCGAGCTGCAGAGATCGGGCCGCCACTGGCTGTTGGAACCCGCATCAAGCGCCGAGTTGTGCTGGCGTGGGGCCTTTGGGACTGGGGATCATCGGCGTACTCGGCGGTCATCACCTCCTTCGTGTTCGGCCCGTACATCGTCCGCGGGGTAGTCGGAGATGCCCAACCAGGTGGGCTGAGCGCCAACACTTGGCTGGGCATCTCGAGCGCGGCAGCGGGCCTGCTGATCGCCCTCATCGCGCCCATCACCGGCCAGCGGGCTGATGCTGGCGGTCACCGCAAGCGCAATCTCGCGATCTGGAGCGCACTCGTCATCGCCGTCATGCTCTGCATGTACAGCGTGAAGAACGAACCCACCTACCTGTGGATCGCGCTCGTATTGCTTGCCGCGGGCGCTGTCTTCCAAGAGTTCGCCGTCGTCTCCTACAACGCGATGCTGCCGCAGGTCTCGACGCCCGAATCCATCGGAAGGGTGTCGGGATTTGGCTGGTCGATGGGCTACTTCGGCGGCATTTTCTTGCTGCTCATCTGCTACGTCGGATTCATCGCACCCGATGTTGGCTGGTTCGGGGTCACCTCGGCCGGCGGCCTCAACATTCGAGCAGTTGCGGTGTTCTCGGCTGTATGGTTCGCTGTTTTCGCGATTCCGGTGCTGCTGGCGGTCCCTGAGAAGGCGCCCGGTCCCAAGCGTCGGCGGGTGAGCTTCTTCGCCTCCTACCCGCTGCTCCTCAACGACATCAAGGGGCTGTTCCGGCGAGATCGGAACGCCGTCAAGTTCCTCATTGCATCAGCTCTCTACCGCGACGGCCTGGCCGCGATCTTCAGCTTCGGCGCGATCTTGGCGGTCAGTGTCTACGGACTGGATCAGTCCTCGGTGCTGATCTTCGGAATCGCCGCCAACGTCGTGGCCGCGCTTGGCGCACTCGTGATGGGAGCCGTCGAGGACCGGATCGGCCCCAAGAAGGTGATCATGATCTCGCTGATCGGGCTGATCACGACCGCGATGATCCTGCTTTTCGCCCGCGGTACCACGATGTTTTGGATCTTCGGCCTCCTCTTGACCCTATGGGTGGGTCCGGCGCAGGCCAGTTCTCGGTCGTTCATGGCACGCGTCTCACCTGCCGGGCGGGAGGGCGAGATGTTCGGGCTGTACGCCACTACGGGCCGCGCAGCCTCATTCCTGGCACCGGGACTTTTCGCTCTCTTCTCAGGTTTGTTCTCAGACCGCATCGGTATCGTGGGGATCGCTCTCGTCCTGCTGGCCGGCACACTCCTGCTGGCACGCGTGAAGTCGCCACCAAGAGAGCGGATCCAGGTCTCCGAATAACGTGCATTACCAGACAGTGGGTATGGAGCGACGGAACATATCGGCCTCGCCGTGAGTTGAACGATTCGGGTGTGGGAAACGTCAGGAAACGCTAGACGGAGGTTGTGCTCATGGCTGATCGTTCATTGAAGGGCACCGGTCTCGGGGCCAAAAGCTTTGAGGACGAGGCAGGTGTTGAGTTCGCTGCTCGGCAGGAGGTCGGCTACGACTGTCCCCGAGAGCATCATTTCAGCTTGGTGTTTTCGGCGGAGGCCGAGATTCCGCCCGTGTGGGAGTGCCCCCGGTGCGGTGCGGAGTCGTTGCGTTCCGATGGCGAGCGGCCCGAGCTGAAAGAGGAGAAGCCAACCCGTACCCATTGGGACATGCTCCGTGAGCGGCGCTCGATCGCCGAACTCGAGGACCTGTTGACCGAGCGGTTGAACCAACTCCGTTCTGGCGAGTTGGGCTCCACCGCAGTGTCCCGGAACACGCGACCGAAGAAGACCGCCTAAACATCTGCGGCTCTGGGCCGCCTTCTCGTTAGGTGCTGCTGTCCCCCGATCAGCGGCGCAGAGGACGAGAGGGCGGCCCTTTGAGCGCCTAAGGGCGGGAGTCTTCCGGGCGCACCGGTTGAGACGGCTCCTCAATCTCGCCCACGATGATGGTCGGGCCCGCAGGCTGCTGTCGATTACCTGGCGGCGACTCGACAGTCTCTCCTTCGATGAGGTTCTCCCGGTCCAGTCGCGCCCGCATCACCGGAATGCCCAACCTGTTGATGCGGCGGGCCACAAAGAAGGCGATCAGCTTGCGAGCGGCCGGCCGAGTCCAGCGCAACAGGAACAGCAGACCTACCACGTCGGTCAGGAAGCCGGGCAGCATCAACAAGACACCTCCGACCAGGATCAGCGCCGCGTCGGCGAGTTCGCCAGTCGGCACTTTGCCTTTGGTGAAGGCGTCGTTCAAAGCCTTCCAGGCACGCGATCCCTCGTGACGCATCAGGAGGAATCCGACGATCCCTACCACGAGCAGGATGAGAACCGTTGGTAGCAGGCCCAGGTTCTGGCCGACCTGGACCAGTAGCCAGACCTCGAAGATCGGGATGGCGACCAGCAGCACGGCCAGCAGGACCAACGGCCATCCATGACGAAGTCTCATGAGGTAAGCACTTTCCGCTTTGTGACGAGTTCACGCAGCTGCCTAGCGCGATGGGCCACACCCCAGAGTGTGGTCAGCACCAGCGCCTCAATAACGATTCGCTTGCTCATCTTCGAGGCACCGTACTCCCTCTCGATGAACGTGATCGGCACTTCGACTACCCGAAAGCCGCTCCGCAACGCTCGCCAGGCGAGATCGACCTGGAAGCAGTAGCCAGCCGAAGCGACATTATCGAGCCCTAGCCCTAACAGCGTCTTGCGGCGAAAGGCACGGAATCCGCCTGTGGCGTCCCGCAGCGGGATGCCGAGCATGATTCGTGTCCAGAGGTTTCCGCCGCGTGACAGCACCTCACGCGACTTCGGCCAGTTGACGACCTCGCCACCCGTCACCCAACGCGATCCGAGGACAAGATCAGCTTCGGCGAGCGCTGCCAGCAACTCCGGCAGCTGCTCCGGTTGATGTGACCCATCGGCATCCATTTCAACTAAGACTTCGTACCCGGCATTGAGGCCCCATTCAAAACCAGCCAAGTACGCCGCCCCAAGGCCTTCTTTGCCGAGCCGATGCATGACGTGTACGTGATCATCGCCGCTCGCGATCTCGTCCGCCAGCTCGCCAGTGCCGTCCGGCGAATTGTCGTCGGCGATGAGAATATGGGCGTCCGGAATCGCCTTACGGGTCCGGCTGACGATGCGTGCGATGTTCTCCGACTCGTTGTAGGTCGGGATGATCACCAGAATCGGTCCGAGCGACGCGGAGATCGGCACCTCCCCTTCCATGTCGTTCTGAGTTGTCGGCGTTGTCGGTTGGCTCAACGGGAGTCTCTTTCTCGGTTGTCTCCGGGTTTGATTGCTTCGCTCCGCCCAGCGCGGAGCTCTGCTGCAC
>DATHIJ010000088.1:0-3338 GCA_035489975.1 Propionibacteriaceae bacterium
CGATCGCGTACGAAGGCAAGCTCGCCTCGCCACCGGTGCCGAAGCCAGCGCCAGCTCCCTGCTGGAGGACTTCGGTTTCACTGGCGACAGACTCACCGCTCGGCTCGACGATCTGTCCGGCGGCGAGCGGCGACGGCTTCAGATTCTGCGGTTGCTGCTGGAAGAGCCCAATGTCTTGTTACTCGACGAGCCCACGAACGACCTCGACATCGACACCTTGACGGTGATCGAGGATTACCTCGACAGCTGGCCGGGCACCCTGCTGGTCGTCACCCATGATCGCTACTTTCTGGAGCGGGTCTGCGACGTCTGCTACGCCGTGCTGGGAGACGGCTCATGTGTGCTGCTCCCGGGCGGTGTTGAGCAGTACCTGCAGTCCCGCCGCGACCGATCCGGGGAAAACTCGCTGGCCAAGGCCGCGGTCGCGGCTGAACCGAGGGCCAGCGCCGCGAGCCGACAAGCGAGGAAGGACCTCGCCCGCCTGGAAGCCCAGATTGCCCGCCTCGACGAGCGGCTTGCCGCACTGCACGAGCAGATGGAGGCGGCAGCCAGCGATTACCAGCGGCTCGCCGAGCTGCAGCGCGAGATCGAGTTGATCAGCGCAAACAGGGGCGAGCTGGAGCGTTCTTGGCTAGAGGCTGCTGACATCGCTGGTTAATGCTCTGGCCGTACGCGCAGGGAGCGCTGGGCGCGCCGCCCGAGCACGGCTAATTTGGGCGCATGGAGACTGCGCTGCAGCAGCTCGTCGCGACACTCGGTGATGCCGTTCGTACCGATCCCGTCACGTGCGAGAACTATCGCTTCGACTGGTCTCGCGACCCGACGGCCGGAGTCCCAATGGCGGTGGTGCGCCCGCTCAGCGCGGCAGAAGTTCAGACAGCAATCCGATGGGCAGCCCAACACCAGGTACCGGTGGTGCCGCGCGGCGCTGGCAGTGGCCTCTCCGGCGGCTCGTCAGCGGTGGCCGGAGGCATCGTCTTGAGCCTGGAGCGTATGCGCTCGATCGAGATCGACACTGGTGCGAGAGTCGCCGTCGTCGAGCCCGGCGCCTTTAATGCCGAAGTCAAGGCAGCGGCAGCCGAGCATGGTCTCTGGTATCCGCCGGACCCCTCGTCGTACGAGATCTGCTCGATCGGCGGCAATATCGCGACCAACGCTGGCGGGTTGTGTTGTGTCAAGTACGGCGTCACGACCGACTACGTGCTCGGCCTCGATGTGGTGCTCGCCGACGGAACGCTGATCACCCTCGGTGGCAAGCGGATCAAGGACGTAGCCGGCCTGTCCCTACTCAAACTCTTCGTCGGCAGCGGAGGCACCCTCGGCATCATCACGCGCGCCGTCCTTCGGCTGATTCCGGCCCAGGGACTGATCGACACTGGTCGCATACTTCCCCAATGTGCAGGCCGCCGCCGATACCGTCGTGACGATCGGCAGGACCTTGCGGGCCTCCATGATGGAGTTGATGGATCAGGCCGCGATCAATGCGGTCGAGGACTACCGCTCGATGGGACTCGATCGCTCGGCCGGCGCGATGCTCATTGCCCAGTCCGATGCCCCCGGTGCCGCGTGTGCAGCAGAGATCGAATTCATGGAGGTAGCTTGTAACACCGCTGGCGCCAAGGAAGTCTTCGTCACCAACGACCCCGACGAGGGTGAACTGTTCGTGGCTGGCCGCCGCGCCGCCTTTCCTGCAATCGAGGCCCGCGGCTCCATCCTGCTGGAGGACGTGGGCGCTCCAGTGCCCCAACTGCCTCAGCTCTTATCCGGTATCGCCGCCGTGGCGGAGCGGCATGCAGTCGAGATCCCCGTGGTGGCGCACGCCGGGGATGGAAACACTCACCCGACCATCATCTTCGATCATGGAGACCCGGAGGCGCGCGATCGCGCCTACCTCGCGTTCAACGAGATCATGCAGCTGACGATCCAGCTCGGCGGCACCATCACTGGTGAGCATGGAGTCGGCCGCGCCAAGAAAGCGGCTCTGCCTGCTCAGCTCGGCCCTGAGGTGATGGCTCTCTCACACAAGATCAAGGACGCGCTCGACCCGCTGGGCATCCTCAACCCCGGCGCCATTCTGTAGTAGCTTTTTGGCAATCCGCACGGAAAATGCGGTCGAGCGACCCTGTCCAGGACGGATTATGTGCGATTCGCCCGCAGTTTCAGCGGAGCTCAGAGGGCTCGTTTCCAATGATGTATGGCCCGCGCTCGGCCAGCCGGACGGAAGAGCGAGTCCTCGAGAAGCGCCTCCCAGCGTGCGAGCCGTCGCGGATCCCACCGCCGACCGAGTAGCCGATCGGCGGTCGCGATGATTGAGGCACCTTCATGGAGGATCTGGGTAGAAGTGAAGCCCATTCGTTGCCAGTCGATCTCTATTAGGCGACGATCCCTAGCAAGATCACTGCGGTGCACCAGACGGTCGCGATGGATAGCTCCGTCGTACTCATGAATTCATCGAGTTCCGACAAGCCATAAGTCTGCCCGTGCGATAAAGCCACCACGCTGGTCATAGATCTTCTTCTGTGGCTCAACATTGATCTCAGCCGCGAGGTGCAGGACTCGCATCACCGATTCCCATGGGGACTCGCTCCGGGCGTCGAGAAGCGGCAACACCGTTCGCAGGCGCGGCGCTCCCCGACGGCGCTGTGCGGCAGTCGCCCTAAGGTCATGCAAGGTGCACTGACCACAACGCAACGCCGAGTCGCCGAGGATCACTAGATCGAGCAGACCGAGATCACGTGCCGCTGCGAGCAGTGTTTCAGGGCCCGTCGTGATTGCGAGACCATCGACGGTCTCAGCTGGCACCGGCCGGGGGTGCCGGCATACCAGGAGGCCGGTGCGCTCGGGATACCGTTCACCGATCGGCACGGTGGCAAAGACTGGGTGCGGGATCGCCTCCGGGAGCCACCAGCCGCTAACTTCCGCGGCGGTGAGTGAGGTGAACGCGGCACTCGCCGGGAGCACTAGCTGCCAACCGCGTAATAAGTCGCTCAATGGGCTTGCACGGGGAACGTAGAGCCCACGAGACAGCTGCTGCCATTGACGTTGCCGCGTTCTACCCCTGAATGGTTCCGCCGCGGTACCGGAATCGATTGCCGCCATGCCTGGAGCATGCCGACGCCCTCCATCGTTAGGTCGCCCAGGCCCGAATCTGTGGAGAAGCTCGACGGTTGTCAACAAGAAGTCGAAATTGTGGGCGAGTGGCAAGCGTTCCAACGCGGAACCTGCAACTCGCCCGCACTTTCTGTCGGCGATTAATCAAGATGATCAACGGCGGTTGATCACGACGGTGCCAGCCGCGAGATCTTGGAGGCCGCGGCGATCCGTAGAGATGATCAAAG
>DATHIJ010000089.1:0-8876 GCA_035489975.1 Propionibacteriaceae bacterium
ACGTTGATTTTGGGCCGGGCCGTGTCGAGTCAGAGGTAGTCCGAACGAGCGCCGATCGCGCTGTGGTGCGGGTTCGGGCAGCCGGATTCAACTACTTCGTCCGGATTCCTACGCCGTCGCCGCAGGTGCGGTTCTCAGATAACTATCTCGACCTTCGGGACGGCGAGCTTGCTGAGATCGTCGTTCGCGGGCTGACAGATGAGATCGTCGATGACCAGTTGCCGGCCATCTCGGGTTTGCGCCGAGGGTTGACACCAGAGCCGAGCCCCTGAATTTGCATCGCCAGTGAGCCGAAATGCTCCCAATGAGGCGCTCCTGAGCTAACTGGCGATGCAAAACCAGGGCCAGCGAAGCGGGCGACAGAGAATGGTGAGTGTGACGGTCCGCACAGCAACGACAAGCAAACGGCTCTGGCGAGTAGCAGCCCTGTCGTTCATCTGCCTTGCCGTGGTGATCAGCGCTGCCGTCAGTCGCGAGTACGCCTCCGGCGATCCGCGGACTGTGACCGTCATGACCCGCAACATCTACCTCGGCGGCAATATCAATCGCCCGATACGCGCAGCGATGGACCGCACGGGTCACGAGGGAATCCTTGCCCTGGGTCATGCGAACCACGAATTGCGCGAGGTCGTGACACGCACCGACTTCGCCACGCGCAGCAAACTGCTCGCCGCTGAGATCGCAGCAACGCGTCCCGACCTGATCGGCCTCCAAGAGGTGGGGCTCTGGCGCCACGGACCCATGCAGCTTGACCGTGTGGGCAGGCCTGACGCGACGCAGGTCGACCTCGACTTTCTGGAGATGTTGCTGGCCGATCTGGCCAACCGCGGGGTCAGATACGAGGTCGTTCACGCGCAGCGGCTATCCGACGTCGAGGCGCCCGCCTTCACCGGCAACCCCTACACCGGAACAGCTGCCTCAGCTGCAGACGTGCGGCTGACGGATCGGGATGTGATCTTGGTCCGAAGTGACGCGGGACTACGGATCGAGGCCAGCGGCGGCGGAGCCTATCAACCGCGGTTCGAAGTTGAACTCGGCGACACCACTTTTCCGTTTGTGCGCGGCTACGCCTGGGCAGACGTCGCCGTGGGCTCTGCCCGCATCCGGTTCGTCAACACACATCTCGAGTCGCAGAGCGCTCAGCTCGCTCGCGCCCAAGCCGAAGAACTACTGAACGGCCCTGCGGGAGACCTCAACCTGCCGACGGTGATCGCCTGTGACTGCAATTCCAACCCAGCCAGCCTCGCGGCACGTTCCAGCGTGCCGATCGGATCCGGCGCGGCGTACCGGCTGATCACCGACGGGCACGGATACAGCGATCTCTGGCTGCAGCAGTCGGGTCGCGATGCTCCGGGCAACACAGCGTGGCTGAGCGAGCTTGTGAATGACGAAACGGCGGACTTCGAGCGCCGCATAGACCTGGTGCTAGCGAGGTCGGCACCCCCGGGACAGATCGTGGCCAATCGAGCTGAGGTCACCGGAGATGAGCTGAGCGATCGAGACCCGGTCAGCAAGCTCTGGCCGTCAGACCACGCAGGTGTTGTCGTTGAGCTGCGAATCGGCTGAGCGTCGTGTTTGACGCACTCTCACCGCAACGACGCCGCGTAGTAATCGGGGCCGGCGGTCTCCTGGCGTTGCTGATCATGACGGTCGCGGTGGTTGCCGTCATCCGCGTCGACAGCAGGTCCGTTGATCCTGTCCCGCAAACAGCGCCGGGCCCGGTCCTTCTGGTGCCGGGTTACGGGGGAAATCTCGAATCGCTCCAGCCGCTGGCCGCTGCCTTACGCTCGTCCGGCCGTACTGCCGTCGTGGTGGAACCCGTCGGAGATGGTACCGGTGATCTGCGGCAGCAGGCCGAGCATCTGGCAGCTGTGGCCAAGCGGGTACGCGAGGACGCCGGGGCTGCATCGGTCGATGTCATTGGCTACTCCGCTGGCGGCGTGGTCGCCCGGCTGTGGGTACGAGACGCTGGCGGCGCTGGGATAACACGCCGAGTCCTCACACTCGGCTCACCGCACCACGGAACCAGTCAGGCCGCGCTCGGCGCCGAATTCGCGGGCGGCTGCTCTGAGGCATGTGAGCAGCTGGTTCCCGACAGCGACCTGCTGCGCCGGCT
This sequence comes from Propionibacteriaceae bacterium, assembly GCA_035489975.1. Lineage (GTDB taxonomy): Bacteria > Actinomycetota > Actinomycetes > Propionibacteriales > Propionibacteriaceae > Microlunatus. The sequence goes on from DATHIJ010000089.1 coordinate 2,117, forward strand.
GAACGCCGGTGACGAAACGCCGGCCGGTCCGCTGTGGGCAACCGTACGGTCGACCAGCGATCAGGTGGTCACGCCGGTCGACTCCGCAGCATTGTCGGGGGCACTCAACATCGTCGTCCAGGCGGTCTGCCCAGGCTCGACCGCAGCTCATGGCCAGCTTCCAGGCAATCCTGTTGTCCTAGCAGCTCTCGGCTCGGTACTCGGCGTTGAGATGCCGCAGGCGCCTACCGCCGTCGCTTGTTGATCTTCAATCATCAATATCTTTGGTGCTGAAGTTCGCCCAGGCAGCGAGCGTGAACACCGTGAGATAGCCAAGCTGGACGATGAGACCGCGGGTGACATCTCGCCACAGGATCGGGTCGCGGAACAAGTCGACAAACGCCAGCCAATGGCGGGTCGGCAGGAACGGATGCAACGCGTTCGCGGCGTCTAATCCCAACAACACAGTCGAAGCGATCAGCATGCCGACCGTTCCAAGTGCCGCGCCGATCGAGGACCTCGTCAGGGTCGAGAAGAACAACGCGACCGCTGCGACGCCTAGCATGCAGATGATCATGTACCCGAGGGCTAGTGCGGTCCGCCAGGTCAGCTCCTGCTGGGTGAGCGTCGAGCCACTCAGGCTCACTGTGCCGGTGGCCGGAGCCCGGCCCAGCAGTAGGCGGCCTTCAACGTAGGAAACCGCTGCAACGGCGAGGACCGCAAGCAGCACGAATGCGACAACGGTAACCAGCTTGGCGAGCAGCAGTTGGGTACGCCCGACGGGCCGAACCAGAAGGTAGCGGAGCGTGCCCATCTGACTTTCGCCCGCGATGGCGTCGCCGCCTAGGACCGCCACGGCGATCGGCAGCAAAAGCGGCAGCACAACTCCGAGCGCGGCCAACGGGAACAGTGTGCCGTCGCTGAGGACGGCGGAGAGGAATGGCGGGCCAGTGCCGGGACGGGGACCGAGGTCGGTGATCGCGAGCAGCACGGCGACCAGGGTGGGCAGCGCGATGAGCATGCCGATGATCAGCCAGGTACGCGGCCGGCGCAGCATCTTGATCAACTCGACAGTGATCATGCTCGCGTCTCGGCATCGAGAACCACTTGCTCCAGGGTTCGGCGGTAGGGACCGATCTCGTCCACTCGCAGGCCTTGACCGACCAGGTAGGAGTTGAGCCGGGCCGGTTCCGCCGCCCGCACGAGCAGCCGGTCACCGTCAACCCTCACCACTGAGCCTCCCAGCAGAGCCACGCATCGCTGGGTATCGGGAGTACGGACCGCGGCCATGCCAGTCGGTCGCAGTAAGGTGTCCAATCGCTCCTGGAGCATCAATCGCCCGCTGTGCAGGACACCCACATGGGTGCACATCTGCTCGATCTCGGCGAGCAGATGGCTGGAGAGGAAGATCGTCGTCCCCTCGTGGTTCAGCTGCTGCAGCAAGCGCCTCATCTCTTGGATGCCCTGTGGGTCGAGGCCATTGCTCGGCTCGTCCAAGATCAACAGTGGCGGCCTCCGCATCAGAGCGGCCGCCAAGCCCAGCCGCTGGCGCATGCCCTGGGAGTAGGCGCGAACCGGCCGGCGATCGGCGGCGTTGAGTCCGACCTGCTCTAGCGTCGTACTGATCCGGGTACGGCGCAGCTGTCGCGGGCTGCGGTCAGACCCTGTGGCATCGAGGATTGCGAGGTTGGCTGCGCCGGACAGATGTGGGTAGGCGCCGGGACTCTCCACCAGCGATCCGACGCGCGGCAGCACCTTTTGCCGCGCGGCCGGCATCGGCATCCCTAGCACTTCCGCCTCCCCAGCGGTCGGCAGTACCAGTCCAAGCAGCATCCGTAGCGTGGTGGTCTTGCCGGAGCCGTTTGCTCCCAGGAATCCATACACCTCGCCGGTGCGTACCTCTAGATCGACCGCGTTGACGGCCCACAGCTCGCCATAGCGCTTGGTCAGCCCTTGGGTACGGATGGCCTGACCGTTGGTCATCGCCTGACCGGTCATAGCCCTGCCAAGAGCTCGGCCGCTGCCCGCTGCAATGTTGTGGAGTTCACCGTGCCAGCCAGCAGGAAAGCGCCGCCCCGTCCGCGAAATGGCGTGATCAACAATCCAACGGGACCGATCGGCGCCAGGATTCCGACATCGGTGAACTGAACGGTGCCACGATCGGTGAGTTGCCGCCGGAGCGGCCCGGCGACCCGGCCGCGCAGCGGTAAAGCGATCAAGGTGGTCGGTCCGCGCCCGTAGATGCCAACAGCCCCCGGGTCCGCACCATCGCGCGACGGCAGGCCGGCCAGGGAAGCAGGGAGATCGTACGGCGCGAACGCGTTCGCTGCGGCCGCAACGTCGACGGACTCCTCGTAGTTCACTTGTACACCGGGGGCAGGGTCGAAGTCGGTAGTCTCGGCCGGGGGCTCGCTGAGACTGAGCTGGAGAAGCGTCGTTGTGAGTACCGGGCGTTGGTCGCCGACGCCGTACAGCTCGACCTGCAACGGCAGCCCGCTGCCAGGCTCGGCCCAGATGTCGACATGCGCAACGGTGGTGGCTGACTCGTTTGGCGTGAGCCGCAGACCGGGCGCGTCAATGCCCGCCACTCGTCTGGAGGGCAGTCGGCTCAGCTCGTCTTCACGTGCGTCTCGCATGAGCTCGCGCGCCAGGGTTGAGGGCAGTAGGTCGGACGCGTCCGGCAGCCGAATCTTGGAGACAGGTGAATACGTTGCGGTCTCTGATTCGAAAACCCAGCGGATGCTGTATCCCTGCTGTCGAAACAGGTCGGTCTCACCGGTGCTTCGGATCCGGTCGACCCGCCAGTCTTCTGCACTCCGCCACCACACCTGTAGCTGGGTGTTCTCGCCGAGCAGTTGCGCCAAGGTCGCAAATGACTCGTTGTCCGGCACTTGCAGTGTTCCCGATGTCTCAACGAAGCCAGACCAGGCAACAGGGGCCGAGTGCTGTATCCGTGCGGCCAGATCGGTGGCTGAGATGTCAGAAGGTAGGGCGGCTCGTGCCCCCATGACGATAGGCGTGGCAACCAGCGCAGCCGCGGTGAACAGCACCACCAGCCAGCGCGCCGACATGGCGCCACTGTAGGTCGGCTGCACTAAGAACCGGCGGCGAGCCATTGCCGAAACCGTCAAATGCAACAAGGAGAACGCGGCAATTTGGGTGGTGAGCGACCGGTTGCGCGAGGACGCTTCAGGCGGCTGGCCACCTCCTGAAGTCCACTTGGTGATATTGCCGATGGCATTTTTGTTGGCGATCTCCGCGACTGCCGCCAAAGGATCTTTCGCAACTTCGCAAAGAATCAGCCGTCAGCCGGTGATTCGTGCCACAAACGGTCCGCCGCGGCGGACAGCGGGTTTTGGCCGCAGCGAAGGCTTCGGTATGGTAACGACGAACCTCGCGAGCAAGCACATTCGAGCCCCGAGATGTGGCCGTACCGCGTCGTAGACCCCAGCGATGCCGACTGCTAAATATTGCTTTCAGGAACCGTCATGCCGCAAGTCGCACCACCGAGATCGCAGCAGAGTTATCGACACGAAGCGTTCATGTGGCGCGATCCGGACGACTACGCCTCAGTCCTCGGGCCCTTCGTCGAAGATGGGCTCGCGGCAGGCGAGGCGGTCATGGTCGCCGTTGTGCGGCGCCACGCCAGCTGGTTGCGAGAGAGCTTGGGGACCCAGGCTCGCAAGGTCAAGTTCGTCGACATGGCCAAGCTCGGCCAGAACCCAGCACGCATGATCCCTGCCTGGCAAAAGTTTGTGGATCAGCACTCTGGCTACGGCCGTCCCGTACGCGGAATCGGCGAGCCGATTTGGGCAGGGCGGCGACCCGAGGAGATTCTCGAATGCCAGCTACACGAGGCTCTGCTCAATCTGGCGGTTGATCCAAAGATTCCGCTCTGGTTGATCTGCCCCTACGACATTCGAGCGCTCGACCCGTCGGTCATCAAGGAAGCCCATCGCAGTCACCCTGCCGTCATGGATGGAGACAGCTACCAGGGGAACTCCCAATATGGTGGACGTGCCCATGTCGAGGCGATGTTCAGCTCAGACCTTCCCGAACTGGATGGCAAACCAGCCGAGTACACCTTCGCTCGGGAGTCTGTCGACCGTGTCTTCAATATTGTGACTTTGGAGGCTTACGGCGCTGGTCTCTGGTCAGACAAAGTGACTGATTTGGCTGCAACAACTCGGCGGCTCGCGTCCTGCAGCGTGCGACGAGGCGCCATGGAAGGGACAATTCGGATGTGGGACGCACCGCATGCGCTGATCTGTGAGGTGTCCGACAACACCATGATCGACGATGTCCTGACCGGGCGGCGGGCCCTCGTCTCGAGCGACCGGGATGGATTGTCATCCGCGAACCGGAAGTGCGACCTGGTGCAGCTGCGCTCCACTGATTCAGGGACGACGGTGCGGCTCCACATGTGGAAGTAACCAACTCCACTCCCGGCTGTGCTGTCGGTCGGCCGGACCGTGTTGCCGATCACGAGCCGTCCGGGCACCACAAGATCAACATGCCGCAGAGCCGGTCACGGGTAGATCAAATCGATACACGATAGATCAAATACGCGCACCTCTACGCATCGACTTCTCTGAGTCGACGTGGATACCCTTGTATTCGGGAAAGGGACTTCGGGTTATCTCGGCCACTGGGCTGGTATTGCAGCTGCGCTGAGAAAGGGGCCTCAAATGCCTAGCGACCGGGTCCGACCAGCAATATTGACCATTGCTGTTGCTTCCCTGCTGCTTTTCGCCAATTCTGTTACGGCATCGGCTGAAGAGCCCAAGCCACCGCCGTGCAATGCGGTGGCACAGTTTGATCGCGCCAACTTCCCCAATCCGCCCAAGATCGACAACCAATGGAATCCCCTGACTCCCGGCATGCAGTTCACCCTGGCCGGAGAGGCAGACAGAGGGGGAGGCCTGCTTCCCCATCGTGTGGTGTCGACCGTTACCGACCTGACCAAGATGATCAACGGCGTACCCACCGTCGTCATCTTGGAGAAGGATGTCAACGAAGGTGCGCTCCAGGAAGCCGAGTTGCGGTTTGAGGCACAGGACAACGCGGGGAACATCTGGAACCTTGGTGAGTATCCCGAGGAGTATGAGGACGGCAAGTTCAGCGCTGCGCCGGACGTATGGCTTGCCGGTTTGGCGAAAGCCGAGGCGGGCAACTCCATGCCGGGCGATCCTCAGCTCGGAACGCCTGAGTACCTGCAGGGTTGGTCACCCGACATCGAGTTCTTGGACTGCGCGAAGGTCTCGAAGATGCAGCAGCGGACCTGTGTGCCGATCGGCTGCTACGAGAATGTGATGATCATTGATGAGCGGAGCCCGCTCGACCCGGATAGCGGACGGCAACTCAAGTACCACGCGCAAGGAGTGGGCAATGTCCGAGTCGGATTCGTGGATGATCCAGAAGGCGAGGTGCTCGTCCTGGTGAAAGTTGCGAAGCTGAGCCCAGAGGAATTGATCAAGGTACGCCAAGACGCGCTGAAACTGGAAGAGCACGCATACAAGATCAGCAAGCTGTATCGCCAGACCGCGCCGTTGGAGCCGACTTCCAGCGGCACGGGGTAGCTCGACACTAGAGTCGTGGAACCTAGGCTCCGCGACACTAGGTGCGCTGAGCAACCAATCGCTGCACGAGGACTGCGATCAACTCGTGTGGGATCGGCTTTCCCAAACCGAACTTGGCGGTGCCTTTGCCAGAGAGGTAGGGAGCTATCTGCGACTCGAGCCTCTCGTCGAGGTCCGGTATCGGATAGATGCTGATGTGCTTCTTCCAACCGGCCAAATAGACGATCGGCCGGCCGCCGATGGAGAACGTGGGGATCTGATAGCTGATCGACTCTGTCGCGCCGGGCGCCGCGGCATGAATAGTGTCACGTACCGCTTGGAGCAGGGCCTGCACATCGGGTGGGAAAGTCGCGATGTAGTCGTCGACTGATTGGAAGTTCTGTGCCACCGTTCCCCCTCGTCATCATCTGTTCCGCCGGTTCCGCCGGGCAGCGGTGGCCTCGGTCATCGCGGTATAGATCTCGGTGAGGGCGCGGCGCTGCCGTGCCGTCAATCCCGGGTCTGTGGAGATGGCGGCAACAAGTGAGCTGTGCTCGGCCGGCCGGTCCTGATCGTGATCAAGGTCCTGCTCAGAGCCATGATCATCATCCGGGCCCGGACGCAGGGTTTCCGGTGAGACGCCCAGTGTGGCAGCAATTGTGTCCAGCACAGCTTCCGATGGAGCCCGCAGCCCTTGCTCGATCTGAGAGAGGTACGGGTTGGAGATGCCAGCCATCGCCGCGACCTGACGCATCGAAAGCTCAGCCAGCTCCCGTTGCCGGCGGATGATCTCACCGAGCTGCAGTTGATCATCCGCCGACGGCTGCGTGCTCACAGCTTGAGCATACGGTTTACTTCAGGACATCCCGAGCGGCGGGGAGGTATGCCGCATTGATCTCGGTGACAAAGTCGTTCTGCGCCTTGACAACAGTGCTGACCCAGTCGAGCTGCGTCGCTTCCGCGAGCTGCTGCCTGAAATCGACATAGCTGGCGATCGTCTTCTCGTAGCCGTCGAGCGCCGCGTTGGCGGTCTTCTTACCGGTTTCGAGCAACTTCTCGTTGATCGCACGGTAGCGCTCGGCGGCGTCGCCGAAGCCCTCAGTGAAGTCATTGATCTTCTTAGAGGCGGTAGTGGTGGCCATGATGTTTTCTCCTCGGATTGTCGGTGACAAGGTGTTCCATGTTAGCCACCGAACGCTAGCATAGCTAGCGGGGCGAGTGCG
>DATHIJ010000090.1:0-3040 GCA_035489975.1 Propionibacteriaceae bacterium
TTGGTCGCGTCCAAGGCAGACGATCATGGCACTTGGATCACGGCAGTCTCCGATGATCACCTGCCGATCTTCTACGCCACCACCAATTTGTGGGAGTTCCTCGGTCAGGGCCTGCCGGACAAGAGGTGGATCTCCATCGGCGTCTGCCAAACCGCTGATACGGAGGACAACCTCCGGCTCGGCCGGGCGCTGGGGGATGCAATCGAAGAGAGTGACCGCAAGGTAGTGCTGCTGGCTTCCGGTGCGCTCAGCCACACCTTTTGGCCGTTGCGGGAACTGCGCAAGCACGAGGCTGCCGGGGTTGAACACATCTTCACACCTGAGGCCGCGGCCGCGGATGCCGAACGGATGCAGTGGTTTGAGGCCGGTGATCACGCGCGGGTGCTGGACACGATGCCCGAGTTCTATCGATTCCGGCCGGAGGCGCGATTCGGGCATTACCTGATGATGATCGGCGCCATCGGCGAGGGTGATTGCACTGCCGCTGGCCGCCGCTACGGGGAATACGAAAACTCGATCGGCACCGGCCAGGTTCACTACTGGTTCGAGCGGCCTGAGGGCGGCTTCCCTAGACCACGCCGTACGCCCGAAGACCCCGAGGTGCGGCAACAGGCGGCTGGCCCCGATCTGCCTGCAGCCGGCTGAACCAGCCAAGGAGTGTTGATGCCTCTCCGCGAAACTCGCCGCATCCTGCTGGACGGCAACATCGTCGATGTCGAGCGCCACGGCGAGGAGCTGGTTGCTGGCGATGGCCGAACGGTCGACATCGCAGAGGCGATCCATCTGGCGCCGGTAGTCCCGTCCAAGATCATCTGCGTTCATCTGAACTACTCCTCCAGGGTGCAGGAGCTGATTGTGACTTTGCCGCCGGCACCGACGTACTTCCATAAGCCCGTGTCTGCCCTCAATGCCCACGAGTCGGCAGTCGTGAGACCGCTGGGCTGCAAGTGGTTGAACTATGAAGGCGAGATCGCCATCGTGATCGGCCGCACTGCGCGCAACATCACACCCGCAGACGCCGGCGATTACATCCACGGCTATTCGATCGCCAACGACTATGGCCTGCACGACTTCCGCGACACCGATTCCGGGTCGATGCTTCGGGTGAAGGGTGCCGACACTCTGTGCCCGGTGGGCCCGGGACTGGTGGAGGGTTGGGACTTCCATGGGAAGCAGATCCGAACTCTGGTGAACGGAAATGTCCGGCAGGACGCCAACACCGACGAAATGATGTGGGACATGCACTACCTGGTTGCCGACATTGCGCGCACGATCACGCTGCAGCCGGGTGACCTCCTGCTGTCGGGGACGCCTGCCATCTCCCGCACCGTCTATCCCGGTGATGTGGTGGAGGTGGAAGTCGAGGGCCTCGGCACGTTGCGCAATCACATTGTCGAGGGGCCGACGCCAATACGCACGGATGTGGGCGCGCAGCCGACCGAATCCGAAGAGGTGCTGTCCACCGCCAAAGGCGGCGACTGGGAGTTCCGCGGAATTCGCGCGCCTGACATGTCCGGGAAGCGCTAGCAAGTCCAAGAATGGAGCTCTCGTGACTCACCCGCCGTCGATTCCACCGGCAGATCCATCCGAGACAACATCTGACATCGCGCGACGCGATTCTCAGCGGCTGCGGCACGGCCGCCTCGGGGTGTTCGCCGTCGCCTTCTTCGTGATCTCGGCCGCTGCACCACTGACCGCCATGGCCGGTGGCGCGCCGGTCGCGATGCTGCTCGGTAATGGCCCGGGGATTCCTCTCGCGTACGTCGTAGTGAGCGTGATCTTGCTGATCTTCGCGGTCGGCTATACCGCGATGGCCCGGCACCACACGAGCACCGGAGCGTTCTACAGCCTCGTCACCCGCGGCCTCAGGCAGCCTGCCGGCGGGGCCGCCGCCATGATCGCCCTGCTGGGCTACAACGCCATGCAGATCGGGCTGTACGGATTGTTCGCGGCAGCCGCCGCCGGATTCGTCAGCGAAAACCTCGGAATCAACTTCCCGTGGTGGGTTTACGCGCTCGCCGCCATGGCGATCATCGCGGTACTGGGCTACCGACAAGTTGATCTTTCGGTCAAGGTATTGGCGATCTTGGTCAGTCTTGAGTTCTTGATCGTGCTCATTCTTGACGCAGCGATCTTGATCCAGGGCGGCCAGGGCGGTACCGCTCCGCTGACCGCGACACCGTTTACCTGGGCCAGTTTCACATCCGGTTCCGTTGCGATTGCCTTGCTCTTCAACTTCGCCTCGTTCATCGGCTTCGAAGCAACCACGATCTACAGCGAGGAGGCCAGGGACCCCAAGCGCACTGTCCCGCGGGCAACCTACGTTGCCGTCCTGACCATCGGCATCTTCTACACGCTCACCACGTACCTCATGGTCGAGGGCCAAGGTGCGGCTGGGCTGCAGGAATACCTCGGAAGCCTCCAACCTGACCCGACCGCGTTCCTGTTCGTCCTCGGAACGACCTACATCGGAGGGGCACTGACCACAGTGATGTCGCTGCTGTTCATTTCCAGCGTCTTTGCTGCGCTGCTCGCCTTCCACAACGCGGTCGCGCGCTACCTCTACGCTCTTGGCCGAGAAGGCCTCGTCCCGGCACAGCTGGGACGCACCCACACCAAGCACCTCAGTCCGCACGCCGGCTCGCTCAGTCAGACTGTCCTGGCCTTCGTCATCGTCGGAATTTTCGTGATCACTGGTCAAGACCCCGTCCTGGCACTGTTTACCTGGCTCACTCAGCTCGGCACGTTGGCGATCATCGTGCTGATGGCCCTGGCCTCGTTTGCGGTGGTGGCCTTCTTCGCGCGCCACCGCGATCTCGACTCCAACCTGCTGCGTACCGCCGTCGCACCGATCGTTGGCGGCCTGGCAATGACTGCGGTCGCCATCTACGCGGCCTCGCAGTTCGGTCTGTTGATCGGCAACCCGGAAAGCCCGCTGCGCTGGATCCTGCCCGCCCTGATCGTGGTCGCCGCGATCGCTGGGATCATCGCAGCGGTCAGCCTGAAAAGTCGCTCACCGGAGTTGTACGCCCAGATGGGT
>DATHIJ010000091.1:0-3385 GCA_035489975.1 Propionibacteriaceae bacterium
AGGTGGCCACCGGAGCAGCTTGCCGCCATCCGCGAGGCGGAAATGGCAGCGTGTCTTGATGTTCTGGGGGTCAGGGACCACCGCTGGTTGGGATATCCCGATGGTGGCTGCGCCGAGGCAGACAGCACCGCAGCCGAAGAGCACATCGCAGAGATCATTCTCCAGATCGAGCCAGATACGATTTTGACTTTCGCAGCAGACGGCCAAACCGGGCACCCCGATCACATGGCGGTGCACCGGTGGACGGTTGAAGCCGTACGCCGTACCCGGATCGGCACCCTGCATGTGGTGGCGAACACCCAGGACTGGCTCGACGATCAGCTCGCCCAATGGATTGAGTTGGGCGCGATCGTCGGCGAGCCGCCGACTGTCTGGGCCGGGCCTCTCAGCATCGACGTCACCTTGACCGGCGAGCTGTTGGACCTGAAGTACGCGGCGCTGGCCGCGCAGGCCAGCCAGACGGAAGCGGTGCGCACGCTGGTCGGCGAGAAGCGCTACCGAGAGATCATCCGGATCGAGCGATTTGCGGCCTTCGCGCCGCAGATAGCACCCTTGCCGGAGGTGAACAGCTCTTGTTACTCATGAGTAATATAGCCGCCATGGTGGCGCGACCGTTGCGGGAAGAAAGCGGAGCGAGATGAAGATTGTTGTTCTGGCCAAATACGTTCCGGATGCAACAGGAGAGCGCACTTTTGCCTCTGACGGCACAGTCGACCGCGCCTCGAGCGCCGGACTGCTTTCAGAGCTTGATGAGTACGCCGTGGAGCAGGCCCTGCAGGTTGCCGAGGATCGCGAGGACGTCGAGGTCGTCATCATGACGCTCGGAGGCGAAGATGCGGCCGACGCGATCAAGCGCGCGCTCCAGATGGGCGCATCCGCCGCCATCCACATCAGCGACGACGCCGTCCACGGCTCTGATGCGTTGGCCACCAGCTTGGTCTTGGCCGCGGCGATCAAGAAAGCTGGTCCGGATTTGGTGATCTGTGGCATGGCTTCTACGGACGGCACCATGGGTGTGATTCCCGCGATGATCGCCGAGCGGCTCGGCTGGCCCGCTGCGACGCTGGGGGCCACCTTGTCGGTGACCGAAGACCGCATCACGATTCGCCGCGATACCGATGTGGCGAGCCTCATGATCGAGGCACCCCTGCCCGCAATCGTGAGCGTTACCGACCAATCAGGCGAGGCCCGGTACCCCTCGATGAAGGGGATTCTTGCGGCTAAGAAGAAGCCGGTGGAGTCGTGGACAGTGGCCGATCTCGGTATCGATGCCGCTGCGGTAGGACTGGATGCTGCGTGGAGCAAGGTGTTGCAAACGACCCCGCGTCCGCCCAAGGAGCAGGGACGCGTCGTTGGAGATGAAGACGGCGCTGGAACCGCGGCTCTGGTCGAATTCCTGGCCGCTGGCAAGTACATCTGAGAGCGAGGCTGTTGATGTCTGAGGTCCTGATTGTCGCCGAGCAGGTCGACTCGCACGTCTCGAAGCCAACCTTGGAGCTTCTCACTTTGGCCCGCAGGCTCGGTGAACCGGTTGCCGTGGTCTTTGGCGAGACCGACGACGCGATCGCCAAAACGCTAGGGGAGTACGGCGCCACCCGAGTGATCTTTGTCGCCGACTCGTCAGTCACGGAGTACCTAGTAGCGCCGAAGGCCGAAGCCCTCGGGCAGATCGCCGCCAGCGTGGAGCCGGTCGCGATCCTGATCAGCTCCACGCCGGAAGGGAAGGAGATTGCCGGCCGGCTTGCCGTCAGGCTCGAGTCCGGCCTGATCACCGACGCCACCGACATTGCCGCCGACGGCACGACCACGCAGTCGGTCTTTGCTGGAAACTGGACGGTCACCGCAGCGGTGACTCATGGAATCTCGGTGGTCACCGTCAAGCCGAACGCAGTGACCCCTGAGCTTGCACCAACTGAGCCGGCCATTTCAGAGGCTGAGGTGAGCATCTCCGACGCGGCCCGGACAGCACGCATTGTGAGCAGCGAGCCGAAGAAGTCCAGCGGTCGCCCAGAGCTGACCGAGGCGGCAGTCGTGGTCTCCGGCGGGCGTGGCACAGGTGGCAACTTCGCCGCCATCGAGGAGTTGGCTGACCTGCTCGGCGGCGCCGTGGGTGCCTCCCGGGCGGCTGTGGACGCTGGCTGGTATCCGTACGCGTACCAGATTGGCCAGACGGGCAAGACTGTGTCGCCGCAGCTCTACATTGCGGCCGGCATCTCCGGCGCCATCCAGCACAGAGCCGGAATGCAGACGTCGAAGGCAATTGTCGCGGTGAACAAGGATGCTGAGGCGCCGATATTCGCTCTTGCCGATCTCGGAATCGTGGGTGACCTGCACAAAGTGCTCGGCAGCGTCATTGCAGAGATCAAGCAACGGAAGCTGTGAGCTGGCGCCGGAGCGTCGTTTCGCAGCACGGCCGTCAAGACGCACGGTGCCACGGCTGAGGCAGACTGATTGCTCATGAGCCGGATTTACCTCGACCATGCGGCTACCACACCCATGGTTCCGGAGGCTGTGGAGGCCATGACGCGTGAGCTGACCAGGGTCGGCAACGCGTCATCGCTCCACGCATCCGGTCGGTTTGCTCGGCGCGTCGTCGAGGAATCGCGGGAAGCAATCGCGGCTCAGGTCGGGGCACAGCCATCAGAGTTGATCTTCACCAGCGGCGGAACCGAGTCGGACAATCTGGCCATCAAGGGGGCGTTCTGGTCGGGCATCGAGGTTGGTCGCTGTCGGGTGGTGACCTCGGCCCTGGAACACCATGCCGTCTTGGATTCTGTGGCCTGGCTCGGCCGGTCGGCAGCAGGCGAGGTCAGCTACATTCCGGTCGACCCCACAGGTCGGATCGAGATGTCCGCCCTCGCCGACGCCGTCGACGCGCGAACCGCTCTGGTGTCGGTGATGTGGGCGAACAATGAGGTCGGCACCCTGCAGCCGGTGCGCCAGGTCGCCGCAGTAGCCGCCGAGCATGGCGCGGTCTCTCACAGCGACGCGGTCCAGGCCGTCGGGCACATCGAGGTCGACTTCGCGGCAAGCGGGCTGGACCTGCTTAGCTTCACGGCGCACAAGCTCGGCGGACCGTACGGGATTGGTGCTTTGCTGGCGCGTCGCGAGCTGCGGTTGGCCCCGATCCTGCACGGCGGCGGCCAGGAGCGAGAGGTGCGGTCCGGCACGCTCGATGTGGCCGCCACAGCTGGGTTCGCGGCAGCCCTCGAGGTTGCGATGCGAAACCGGGTCCGGGAGGAGCAGCGAATACGTGAGTTGCGTAGGGACCTGGTCAGCGCAGTGGTCGCTGCGGTCCCCTGGGCGGTCCCGTACGGCCCGACCGTGGAGCAAGATCGTCTTCCTGGCATCGCAAGTATTGGTTTCCCAGGCTGCGGAGCCGATG
>DATHIJ010000092.1:0-3024 GCA_035489975.1 Propionibacteriaceae bacterium
TTGGTCGCGATCTGGAACATGGCCCACACCGGAGCGCTCTACGACGACCCGGGCGCCGACTACTACACCCGCCGCGACCCCGAACGCGCTCGCCGCAACGCCGTGAACCAACTCCAACGACTCGGCTACCAAGTCACGCTCGCTCCAACCGCCGCCTCAGCTTAAAAGCGGCTCCCACCAGGGGGGAATCTTCGCGTCAGAGGCATCTTGCGAGGGTGGGCCTAAGTGGACTTGAACCACTGACCTCTGCCTTATCAGGGCAGCGCTCTAACCGACTGAGCTATAGGCCCGCGTGCTCCGGAGTGCCCACAGTGGGCACAAACCGCAAGGCTAGCTGATCTCTCGCAACCGCCCCAAATCCGTTCGGGCGTACGCGATCAGGGGCATGAATACCCTGCTCTGCACACGTTCCACACGCTTTGTCAGAGGTGTGCAACGTGCGTATCGCGTGAGGAAGGCACGCGCAGCCGTCAGTCCTCAGCGAGGGTGATCTCAAGGCCGCCGAGCATGGTTGCCGCCAAGTTGTACAGGAACGAACCGAGGGTCGCCAGCGCCGTGAAGATCACCACGTCCACGCAGGCGACCAGGGCCGTTACGCCCATCACCTTCTGGGTGTTGATGTACTCCTCGATCCGGAACGGTGTGGTGTCGCCGGGTGTCGAGACCACGCTTGCGACGATCTGGTTAATCGAGTCGAAGAGCTGGGATGTGCTCAGTACCGTCCAGAGCGAATAGACGGCAGCGACGAGCATGATGCCGGCGGCAATCGAGAAGAGGAAAGACGTCTTCATCACCGACCACGGATCGAGCCGCGACAGCCGCAGCCTCGCCTTCCGAGTCCGGCGGCCTACCCCCACCTTGGGCTTGCCAAGATGGTGGGCTTCAGGCGCTCCGATTTCCGGACCTGAGCCGACGCGCTCGTTTCTTACAGTGTCCTTGTCCGGGCCCGGTGCAGGGATTGGAATCGGAGCCGCGGGCTGCATCGGCGGCCCTGGTGTCCGCGTGGGAGGAGCGGCCGGTGCGGCGGGCATACGGGCTTGCGGGCCAGACGGAGGGGCGATTGGTGCAACAGGTGGTCTGCCCTGGCCGGCGGGCGTACGGCGGGTGGGCTCGTCCGTGCGGACGGGTCCCTGGGTTGGGCCAGGCTGTCCGCCTGGCGGCTGCGGACGACGGACCTGCGTGGTGGCTGCGGCTGCCAAACCTGCCGCCGCGGCAGCTCCGGGACCGGCCGGAGCGCCATGCTCTGCCCCAGGTGCGGCCCCAGGTCGGGCCCCGGATTGGGCACCAGGCCGAGGCCCAGAGGTCGGCCGCGGCTGCATAGGCTGGCCTGCCTGCTGCCCGGGCGGAGCGATCGGACCGGTCTGAGTGACCGACGCATTCGCCCCACCGGGTGTGGTTGGCGGCGGCGTGGGAGAGACCCGAGGTTGCTGGGTAGACGGAGCAGGCGGGGCAGCCGCGCCGCTCTCAGGCCGCTCGGCTTTCCGGCCGAATCCGAGCCGGGTCAAGAGGCCTTGTTTGGGCGCCGGAGGCTGCGGCGGATCCCATACCGGTACGACACCATGAGGCGCTGTGGGAGCCCCTGGGGACGGCGGCGACGGATTACGAGGCTGGGCCTGTGCGGAAGTATTCGCCGCTTGGCCACCGGTCTGCGGTTGTGGTCGTTGCTGAGCCGGCGGCGATTGGACTTGCCGAGGCTGAGCCGGCGGCGATTGGACTTGCTGCGGCCGAGGCGGCGGGGACTGCCCTTGCCGCGGCTGACTCGTTGGTGACGCACCCTGTTTCTGTTGCGTCGGCGGTGCAGGGGCCTGTTTTTGTTGCGTCGGCGGCGGAGGCGCCTGTTTCTGCGGAGTTTGCTGACCAGGCTCAAGTTTCTGGCGGATCGGCGGAGTGCTCGGGGATCCTGCGCCAGAGGCAGGCTGCGGACGGGCAGCGGACGCAGGAGGCTGGGCCGTACTGCTCGCAGCCGCTCGCGCCCGAGCGGCCGGGAGTGTACGCGTGGTCGCTAGCTGTTCTTCTCGGGCTTCTTTGCTCTGGCCGTTCGAACTCTCTTGGCCCGGAGCATTCGAGGCCGGCGCACCGTGACGCGCTTCGTCGCTCACCTCGACGCGGTTAGGTGAGCTGTTGCCTCTCGGAGTCTGGCCGGTGGGCTGTTCCGCGTTGCCATTACTCACTGTCATCCTCCTGGCCCTCGACGCCCTCGGATACCCCATCCGGGCTCGCGGGCCACACTTCCGGTCCTGGCTCGGCCGAGGAATCCTCTTCGACCACGCCAGAGGTCGAACTGGAATCATCACCCGCAGGAGCCTCGTCTGCAAGTCGTGCCGCTTCTGCTGTTGTTTCAGGGTTGAGAGCAATCACGACGACGGAGTCGTTCTCACCCACCCCGACGAACCTGACCCCCATCGTGTCACGCCCCTTGACCGGAACCTCGGCAACAGCGCTGCGAGTGATCTGACCACTTGCCTTGATGGCGATGACTTCATCATTGTCGGTCACAACCAGCCCTCCGACCAAAGATCCGCGATCTTCGTTGAGTTTCATCGCCTTGATCCCGAGGCCGCCCCGACCCTGCTGGCGGTACTCGAAGACTTGGGTCCGTTTCGCAAAGCCGCCATCGGTGACGGTGAACACATAACGTTCATCGGCACTAACACCGGCTCGGATGATCGACATCGAGAGCAGCTCATCGCCTCGACGGAACTTCATTCCGGTCACTCCGGAAGTGGCCCGACCCATCGGCCGCAACTCGGAATCGTGTGCTGGGAAGCGAATCGATTGGCCCTTTCGCGAGATCAACAGCACCTCATCATCTGGACCGCAGAGTCCGGCGCCGATCAGCTCGTCGTCCTCATCACGGAAGTTGACCGCGATGATTCCGGCTTGCCGTGGCGAGTCGTATGCCGCCAGCGCCGATTTCTTCACCAGGCCGCGCTTGGTGGCCAGCAACAGGTACGGCGCCGCGGAGTAGTCCCGGATCGCCAGCACCTGCGCAATTTCTTCGTCCGGCATAAAAGACAGCAGGCC
>DATHIJ010000093.1:0-2782 GCA_035489975.1 Propionibacteriaceae bacterium
GCGTGAACGTGCATGTGTTTCGGCGAGCAAGCGCAGACCCTCGGATAGTGTCGGCACTGAATCGGATGCTCCAGTCCCTTGTGATCGCCGTTGACTCGCTGTGACGACTAGGCGAGCCCGCTCTGGAGGCCTTTGACACATGACCAAGACCGAGCGCTGGCTCAACCTCATTGCTTTCCTGCTCAACCGGCACTACGCGGTTGCGCGGGAGGAGCTGCTCAGCCAGGTCGCCGACTATAGGGACGACTGGGGCTCGGGCAGCGAAACCCGGCGCGAGTCGGCCCGCCGCAAGTTCGAGCGCGACAAGAGCGAGCTGCGTGATCTCGGCGTCGTCCTTGAGACCCACAGGGTCACGGCCGAGCACACCGATCAGGAGGTCGAGGGATACGTACTGAGAGCCAAGGACTTCTACCTGCCGTACGTCGAGGTCCGAACCGCGGGAATGCGTCGAGCCAACACGTACCCACTGCCGTCTGTTCGCATCGAGCCCGATGAGTTGCCGATCTTGAGGCGTGCTGCGGAGCGGGTCGCCCACCTTGAAGGCACATCACTCGGCGTAGCAGCAGAGTCGGTCATACGCAAGCTCTCGTTCGATCTTCCTGACCTGACCAGGCTAACCCATGAACGGACGCTGCTTGAGCCTACTCCCGCATCGTTCGAGAAACAGTTCGCCGTCGTAAAGGAGGGTCTGGAGGAGAAGCGCGCGGTAGTGTGTCGCTACTACGCGATTGGTCGGGACAAGACGGAGGAGCGCGTCATCGAGCCCTACGGCCTCATGCTAACATGGGGCTACTGGTATTGCGTGGCCCGCTCCCGCGAGCGCAAGGCGCTCCGTGTATTTCGCATTGACCGGATGAAAGACGCGGCGCTCGTGCCTGGCGAAGAGGCGGAGTTCGACGTCCCTCGCACGTTTTCGATCTCTCCTTACCTCAATCGTGCCCCTTGGGAGCTCTCGAACGACAAGCCGTTCGTAGCACGGGTTCGCATAGGATTCCCCCACTCGCGTTGGGTGATCGGCGAGGGGCTAGGGAAAGTCACCAAGTCCGTTGCGGAAGACGGCGGCGCCGAGTTTGAGTTCCCGGTTCGGTTGGCGGACCCCTTCATTCGGTGGCTTCTCCCCTTCGGCGCACAGGCCGAGGTGCTCGCACCCGCCACGCTCAAGAAGCAACTTGCCGGCGCCCGCGAAGCGCTGCGCCGGCTCTATCGCTGACATGCCCGAGACGGCCCCCGCCCAGGTAGCGCGCCTCGTCCACCTGACCGCCTGGATGTCACAGCGTGACACCGGCACCCCCGTGCCTTACCCCTCCGCCGCAAAGCATCTTCGCGTTTCGGAAACGACATTGCGCCAGGATCTCGACACCCTGGTCCGTCTCACCGACGAGTACAAGCCGTGGTTGTCGAGTCTCAACGTCGTCTTTACAGCCGGTGGGTTCATGCTCGCGAGTCAGGGGCCCTTCCGCCGGCCTTTCCGCCTCACCGGCGACGAGACGCTGGCGCTAGCTCTCGGGCTTGCGACTGCACGTGGCGGCCAGAAGCTCGCGGGCAAACTTGGCGCTCTACTCGCCAAGAGCCCGGCAGTCGCCCGAGCCACCGCGACCATTGGCCTCGGCCCGACGCCGAGCGAGCATGTCGAGGAGGTCCTCGGCCTGGCCCGCGAAGCCCTGGCGACACACAGAAAGCTTGAGATCAACTACTGCGGCTCCAAAGGGGAGCCGGGGCAGCGCGTGATCCACCCTCACGAGATCGTTCAGCGGCTGGTGTGGTGGTACGTGATAGCTTGGTGTGAAGAGGTGGGAGGATTCAGGCATTTCCGGGCTGATCGTCTGCTCGAGGCGAAGCTCCTTGTGACGGAGTTCGCGCCACGGTCTGACTTCAAGCCCATTACGCATGCAGGGGAAGTGTTTCGCGCCGACGAGACCATTTCTGCGGCCGTGGCCTTCAGCCCAAAGATCGCGCGCTGGTTGAAGGAGAAGTTTCCAGGTGGCAAGCAACAGTCCGACGGCCGCTACCTCGTGACGTTTCAGGTGGCCGACCCGGCGTGGTTCGTGCGGGAGGTCTTGCAGTATGGGTCGGAGGCTGAAGTCCTGAGCCCGGACAGTCTGCGGGAGGCAGTGAAGCGAGTTACTTGAGAGAGAGGACGTCTTGCACGTCGCCAGCTTACGGAAGCGGTGCGGCAGCCGGCTACAACGGTCGCCCCAGAGAGTTCGATACTCACATCCAGGGAACGTCACATGAAGCGTCTCCTGCTGAACGCATTGCTTCTTGCGCCGGCCAGGCTTGCCGCACAGGCCCCCGTCCCGGATTCTACCGCCCGGCTTACCTACCGCTTTGAGCATCCGACCAAGACGCCGCCAGAGACTGCTATGGCCGGGCTACCCACCTTCGATGCCGTGTTGGTTTCAATCGACTTACAGTGGGGAGACTCCGTCGCCGAAATCACCGGTCGTGTGCGTGAGAAGACCTGGGCGCTGAACCCGGAGGTTTGGGGAGGCTCTCCGAGCCACGACAAAGAAATGTACTTCGGCCGCATCCAATCCTACCTCGGGGGCGAGCCCCGTTTTCGCATCCTAGTCCATCCGGCACGGTGCGCGGGCTGTGAGGGGTGGCGGGAGGTGATCTTCTTCCGGTACAACGACACCGGATACTTTGTCGGCCGACCACGGCTCGGGCGTGATAGGAAACCGTGACGCTGCAGGCATTTCGTGATCTGTTGAGCGCGCGCTGCAGGGTCTTGCCAAGGGATGGTCAATGCCGTCCTGAGCTAGGAAAGGCTCAATCATAG
>DATHIJ010000094.1:0-2357 GCA_035489975.1 Propionibacteriaceae bacterium
CTGCGCCCGCGGACGTGAACTCTTCGCGATCTGCCCAGCCAACTCGCCAGCATCAATCGGTTCCCGGCCATGCTCAGCGACAAAGAACTCCCGTGCTACCTGCGTCCGAATCAGCGCCCGGTCAGCCGCCGCGACCGAGGCGTCGACCGGCTCCCCGATCGCGGCATTGAGAGCAGCGATCCGCTTGGCCACCTCGACCCGGAACGGCGTCGCATCGTCGATGATCTTGAACGGTGCCCCCAACCGCATGACGTCCTGGAAGTCCTGTCCAGTCAAGTCTGGGCTCTCCCACTGCTGGAGCCGCAACTCGGCCAACGGATGCAACCCGCACCCGAACAAAGCGCGCATCTGCTCCGCCGTCACCGGGTCGCCGACGTCTAGACCGTCGATACCAGCCATGCCCGAACCGATCCACACCCCAGGCGACTCGCCCCGTTCGGTGTAATACGAGGCGAGCCCGGTCCGTCCCTTGCCCGTCGCATCCAAGGCAGCGACCTGCCGGGTCAGATAGTCATAACCAGACCCGGCGGTCAGCTTGTGGAGGCTCATAGTCACACCTCAGAAAGGCAAACTCGCCCGCCTCGGCGGTCACCCCGACCCCGGGTACCTTCCGTCAGTGCACTAGGTGTGTCGCACATCGGATCTTGAAATCGAGCGGGAGGTACGCGTAACAGGTCTGAGGGGCCGGTCGCGACCGCTCGAGTCACTGGGACGACTTAGGGGTGGGTGAAGGGCCAGTGTCGATGAGGGTGATGGTGATGAGTCAGCAGTCGGCGAGGCAGGCGGCGCGGCGCTCAGCATCAGATGCCCACACGGTACTGCGCAAACAACCGGCGACCGGGAACGCCGGCTCGGAGCGTTGGCGGTTGAGGTGTTGACGGCGCTCGGTGAACGCGACGGAGCAGTCCAGGACGCGGAGCGGCACCGGCTTCCGGTGGTCTCCTCGTCGCTCTCATACGCCCCGTCATCGGGCACGGCCACGCCGCGCAGCTCGAAGGCCAACGGCCAGCTCGGCAGATGCGCGAGCCGGACGCCTCGGGGTCGCAGTCCTCCAGCAACTCGATCAGCTCCTGCACGTTCATGATCACGTCTACCTCTCCTGGCCGCGGGCATCCCGGTCATTGAGACGCGAGTCTCACCCGTCGAGATCGAATCAGGAAGAGTCTCAGCTGTCCACTGCTTCTAAAAGGCGCAATGCAGACGCCGGCTGACCCTCAGATGGTGCCGACCGGCCATCCGTGTATGCCGAGCGGTCGGCGCGCGAAAGCTGTCGACAGGCGTCCTGACGCGGCTCTCAGCTGGCTTCGGCGCGACCTCGGCAGCTCTCGATCCAAGCCCGGATCATCCAGTCCGCAGCAGGGTGCTGTGTCCCCATGCCAGGAAAGCTGTGGACAAGTCACGCCAGGAAAGTGATCAACAGGTTTCATGCGAAAGATTCCGGGCCCCGGGTCCGTGCGTGACCCGCGGCGCGAGATGCGCGCGCGCGGTGAGCCAGCGCATCTCGCGCCGCGGAGGAATGACCATTCCTACGGGAGCGCGGCCCCAGGCTGCGAATCGAGAGGGGCGTCAGACCAGAACCCTGTTCACAGCACCAGCGGCAGAACAACTCCGATGATGAGGAAGCTCGGAAGAGTGTGCGTGATCAGCCCCATCCAGGTGCTCTGATACCGCTTCGTGGGAAAGGCCTGAGCCAGCGCCCCGTCGAGGATGCTGGCAGGCATACCCCACGGCTGGTGCACATGGTAGAGGCCAAAGATGGCCCCGTTGACGACCCAGTCGATCCTTCCGAACACCTTGCGCATTCGCGGCAGCAAGAGGCCGCGGAAGAACAGCTCCTCGACCACCGGAGCCAGAAAGCTCAGCAACACGAGCAGCGCGAACCAGCCCCAAGAGCCGCTGAAGAAAGTCTCAAGACGGTCCTGATCCTTCTGAAGAAGGACGGGAAGGTCTCTCGGCAACGGGCCGTCTGGGTCGATCGGCAGGGCATTGATCGCTGCGGAGAGTAGGGCGAACGGAATTGCCCATAGCCAGACCGTACCGCCGATCTTCCCTGTTTTCGGACTGCGCGGCGACCGAAGCCATAAACCGTCGACCACGCGTGACCATTCGAGTCGGCCCTGCTCGCGTCGGAGCAGGATCAGTGTTAAGGCGAGAATCCAAAGCAGACCGACGTTGAAGCAGATCAGGATCGATTCGATAAACGGGTCACGCCCACCGAGTTGATCCCTGAGCAGTGGCACACAGACCCAGGCGAGGAACCCCATCGGCAGTGCTGCCGCCGCCCACACACCAACGATCTTCGCCAACGAGTACTGCCGAACCGCGCCATACCGATCGACGGGCTCGTCGAGAGGGGC
>DATHIJ010000095.1:0-2347 GCA_035489975.1 Propionibacteriaceae bacterium
CGAATCCCAGCGTTCGTAAACCCGCTTCATCTGCGAAGGCGCTCAATGCGTCCTCTGACTGTCCGCTCGCGATCACATCTGCACCGGCAGTGATGAGTTGTCGTACGGTCTCGCCACCAATGCCTCCTGTGGCACCAGTCACCAGCACGGGTTTGTGGTTGAAGTCGATCACCGCTCCACCCTCTCACTCAGACCGGTGGACGACACAGCAAGAGCTCACCACGGCCGCGGAACATGAGGGGTCCGAATTCATTCGGCACAACTGCGGTACTGCCAGCTGTCAAGTGGCTCGTTCCCGCACCGGCAAGTTCCCCCTCGCCACTAAGAACGACCAGAACGGCGAAGCCAGGGTCGAGCGTCGCCTGTCCATCTAGCGCAATCCGCTCCAGCCGGAAGTACTGGTCTGCTGCTTTCGGCAGCACGGAGGACCCGAACCCGGCCAGACGTACCAGCTGACGGATTTCATCAGTGCTCCGACCCCGACACTCGACCGCTTGCAGGGCAAGATCGAATCCCAGCCCTAGATGTCCGTCGCGCTCGCCGTCGAGTTCAAAGTCCTGCCATTCCAACAAGATCGAAAGGTCTTCTGGCTCCTGTAGTTCGACCAAGAAGATCCCTTCGCCCGGCGCGTGCAAGACATCGGGCGGCACATAGACAACGTCGCCGGGATACGCCTCGATTCGGTGGAGCAGGCCAAGCATCGAGGCGACGTCTTGGCTCATTACCAGCGACTTGAGTTCATCCAAGATCACATCTTGCTTTAGGCCGAGATAAACCTCACCCCCATCGACTATGAACCATGCCTCCGCCTTACCGTGCGCCCTGCCTAGATGCTGAGCCGCGAACAGGGCGTCCGGATGGGCATGGACGGGCAGGCGCTGGCCCGCATCCAACAGCTTGACGAGCAGGCGCGTGTCGGCGCCAAAGCGTTCGACGTGCCCAGCTCCCAGCCACGCTTCGGGTCGGGTTTGGATCGCGGCTTTCAGGGATTGGCCGTCCGGAAGTGTGGTGAGGCCGAGGGACTCCTCGCCGGCGAGCGTCGTGGTCGATGCCACCCAGTCCTCGGGCTCGCGGTCACCGGCGGGCGGATCTCCCCGGAATTCGGTGATCTTCCGACCACCGCTGTAGAACCGGGCCGGGGGACGGTTGGAGGAAAGCAAAATTACGTCCACGAAGCTGTTCTCCTTCGTACGAGAGCGGCGATCAAACCCGCCAACAAAAATCGCCGAGTCATTAGATGCGCGAGAAATCATCGTGTCAGGCCAAGCCTGCTGCGGCCAGCTCGGTGGCCCAGCGGCCAGCCTCCTCCCCCGAGGGTCACCTCCCCTCGATGGCGGCCGCCGCGAACCGGGAAGCAAGCCGAGTTGCCCGCCGAATGCCGGTCCCTTGTGCCAGGCCGTAGAGGAGCCCGGCGGTGGCGGCATCGCCCGCTCCGGTCGTGCTGACGACGGCCTGCGGTGCAGTCGCCAGTACCCACTCCGACGTCGAACTCCACGCAGACCGGACGGACGAGAGAGCGGCCCCGGCCGCCGCAAGGCGATCTAAGCCAGCGCTGACCACGAACGCTCCTCGCGCACCAGCCGACACGGCGGCGACCGCGCATCCATCGTCCACCAGATGGCGGGCACACTCCTCGACAAGATCGTCATCAGGCACTTGGGCGATAGTGAGCGCCGACGTTAGGTCGTCGATGCTCGGAGTGGCGATGTCGACGTACGGCATGATCCGGGCGAACACTCGGCGCCACCCCACGTCGGCGGCTCTGGACCGCGGATCCACGACGGCCAGGTCGATAGACGTAGTGATCTGGCGGTTACGGGCCTCCTTGAGCAGATTGAGGAGGGGTGCAGCGTCATCGGCCAGTAGGGCAGGTAGCAGCGGCGGATAGCCGACATGGAGGATGTCCACCCCGGCGAGGTTGACCTCCCGGCCGGTGAATTCGGCGTTAGCGCCCGGGTGATGCCAGAACGTCCGGTCCCGACCAGGCAATTGCAACACGATGCTGTATGAAGTCGCCGCTCCTGCCGTGGCCGTGACGTCCTCGAGGTCGACTCCCTCCTCGGCGAGCAGGCGGCGAGCGATCTCGCCAAGCGGGTCGTTGCCGACCCTTGCGCAGACGCGGGTTTGCACCCCAGCCACCGCGAGGGCAAGGCCGGTATTCGCGACACACCCGCCGACGGTGAGCTGTGCCGGCCCAATCTCATAGAGCTGGCCCGGCACCAATTCGGGAACAACAGTGAGCTCGGGGGTGATGTCGATGCAAACATGCCCGGCGACGAGGACCGAGTGCACGCCGGTCATCCGCCCACCCGTACGACCTCGCCAGTCTCGTGGGAGCGGATCGCCG